>CAMNGO010000010.1 GCA_946538445.1 uncultured Lachnospiraceae bacterium | reverse complement strand
TATGCAGTCCATGAAGATATCGGTCAAGACTCGTCTGGGCATAAATGACCCGGATGAGATTCTGCCTTTGATGGAAATCTTTAATGACTATCCTTTTTCTGAACTGATCATTCATGCCAGGCTTCTTAAAGATTACTATAAAGGACCTGTGAAATGGGACGCATTTCGGGAGGCGGCTGCTATATGCAAGCATCCTTTATGCTATAACGGAGACCTTTTCACCCCGGAAGACATGAAGGAATTCAGGAAAGAATTCCCTGACATCGATATGGTTATGATGGGCAGGGGACTGATCGCAGATCCCCAGCTATGCGAGCTATGCCAAACACCGGAGGGAGAACCGGCTGTACGTGACTATGACCGTATGTTTCTCTTCCTGCAAGAAATTTCTGACAGATATGCAGAGACCTTCTCCGGGGAGAAACATGTGCTCTTCAAGATGAAAGAATTATGGTCCTATATGCATGTCCTCTTCCCGGACCAGCCAAAAGTGTGGAAAAAAATAAAGAAAGCTAACAGCCTGATGGATTACAATCGGGCAATCCAAGGGATTAAAATCCAGGGGGGTCAGACCCCCGATGGGGTCTGACCCCCCTATAGAACTTCCTATAGACGAAAGCAGGTGATTGTGATATGAGACGAAGGGATGATATGAGAAAAGAGAATAAGATTCATTCAATTTATTCTGTTTATTCCGTTGGATTCCTGTGCTGTATCATGGTCATCCTGGCTTTTTGCCGGCTCCCCCTGCCTGTGCAGGCAGATTCCGTAGATTCGGTTCAGGAGAACAAGGACTGTACCGTGGAGAGACTGGATGATGCCAAGGAGGCAGCCCAGGTTGTCCTGGAGGATTGGGAGGAGGATTATTACGGGGAGATCCTGGTCCATGAAGATTCCAATCAGATCGAGATAGATGGGGAGAAAGATACTTTTACCGAGACCTTTTCCGTGAGTGCCGGAAAGATGAAAGAGGCGGTGTCTTCCCAGGATGATCTCTCCGGATTTCTGGAGACCAGATCCTCCGCCGATGGGAAAGTCTACGAGGTGGATGAGAAGGAAGACGGCCTTTTCAGTCTGACTTCCCCTTATCAGTCCAAGAGGATTGTGATTTACTCTACCTCAGTGGACAACAGCTATGGTGCTGAGGAGAAGTATATCTACGAAGAGGGAAGCGAGACAATCCTCTGTTTTGCTACGGAGGAAGATACCAAAGCTGCTTTCGAACAGATAAAAAATGATTATGGCGAGAAAGAGTGTTTTGTGGATGAGATCTGTTCTCTGGAAGATATGGCCACATCCGTCTCCTGGGGAGGAACTGCCACCGGCATGGCAACTTTGAAAGCAGATGTCAGCCTGACTCCTTTGCCTGATAAGGTGACAGTGGCGGTGATCGATACCGGAATCAACCTCAACCACAGCATGTTCCAGAACCGTAGCATCCTCAACAGAAGTTTTAATTTCATGGAACGCAGTTTCAATATAAATGACAACAATGGCCACGGAACCCATGTAGCAGGAATTATTGCAGATCTGACTCCGGCAAATGTTGATTTCCTGGTGCTGAAGATCGCAGATTCCGAGGGCTCTTCCTCATCTCTGGTTATGAATCTGGCGGTGAATTATGCCATATCGGAAAAAGTAGATGTGATGAACATCAGCTATGGTTTCCTGTCCAAATCAGCCAACCGTTTTACTTTCCTTGACAAGGCAATCAACCGTGCCTACAAGGAAGGAATTCCGGTGGTGACCGCAGCAGGTAATCTGGCGACAGATGTGGCAGGACGTGATGTGAAGAACTGCTATCCTGCCTGCAATAGTCAGACCATCGCTGTGTCTGCCCTGGACAAGGATCTTAAGCTGGCCTACTATTCCTACTATGGGTCTGCAATTGACTTTACAGCGCCGGGCACGCAGATTGCCAGTGCCTGGATCGGTACGGCCACTGGGGTGAAGGTGGAGTCAGGCACTTCCATGGCTGCCCCCCATATTACTGCCGCATTGGCATACATAAAGCTCCGGGATAAAGATCTGTCCGTTCAGGGAGCCTGTCTGGAACTCATGAGATATTGTAAAGACCTGGGTGAACAGGGGAGAGATGAGAAATATGGATATGGTTATCCGGATATGAGCTGCTTCCTTACAAGCCAGAGTAATTATGATTCCTGGACCGTATCAAATATGTTGAGATCACCGGAGATCACAGTATGCAGAAACGGGGACAAGGGGACCGAGATGAAATGGACTCCTGTGCCGGGAGCTCTGGGATATGAGGTCTACCGGAGAAAGAATGGTGGCGGAATCAGTAAGATTGCCACTGTTTCCACCCCGCAGTACCTGGACCGTGGCCTGAAAGAAGGAGAGTATTCCAGCTATAATGTGGTGGCTTATACATTAAAAAACGGGATCCGAAGCATCAGCGGTAACAGCAATACGGTGGGGAATATCACCCTGAAGAAGAACAAGATCGTGAAGCTCAGACCTCTGGGCAGACGGAAGGTTATGCTGCGTTTAAAGAAGCTCCCCTCCTGGGAGGATAAGTTTATCCAGATACAGGTTTCCAACCGGAAAGATTTCAGGCAAAAGAAAACCAGGACGATCTATGCTTTCCGCAATAACTGCCGGATCAAATCGAAGAAGAAAGGTTTTGTCTACATTCGCCTGCGGAGCAAGTTCCGATGGGAGGGCAAAACGTATCACTCTGCCTGGAGTAACATAAAAAAAGTAAAAGTAAGATAAAAATATGAGCCTCTAAGGTTTAAAAAAGATAAATCATTTGCTATAATAAAAGGGTTATCACAATGGGAATCGTCATGTTCTTCTGTGATAACCTTTGGTTGTTTTTAACTGCCGGAGATGAATATAAGAGATACCTCGAGATTTTACCTGATATATCATGTGATAGGTGGAAAACGTTGAAAGATAATATGGATTATATGAATGAAAAAATGAAGAACAACAGGATTCCTATTGTTCACTTATCGACCCTGGGTCTGGATCTGAATGTGGAAGAGGGAGATGTGAAAAAGGGGAGCCTGTTTATTGAGAGTGAGAATGGGATTCCACTTCGCGGGAAGGTTCTCTCCACCAGCGATAAAATGAAACTGGATGTGGAGGATTTCCAGGGTAAGCGACAGGAATTCCATTATTCCTTTGACGGGACCATGGCGGTCAGCGGTGAGAATTATCCGGGTGATTTCGTATTCATCACCAACGGCGGAGAGTTCAATATTCCGTTTATGGTGACCATCCAGCCCAAGATGATTCCCGTGAAGGAAGGGACCATCTGTGATATGAACGGCTTTATCGACCTCTATTACAAAGACAGGGCCGAGGCCAGGGAGATCTTCTTCCAACCGAATTTTGCCAATGTTTTCCTGAAAGAACAACCGGAAAGGAAGACATTGTACCATAATCTCATGAAGAGCCGCGACAAAGATCTGATCATGGAAGAGTTTCTGGCCGGTGCCGGCTACAAAGAGGTGGTCATGCTTGACCTGGATGAGAAACCCATTGTCCTTGATTCCGGCAAGAATCAGGAAGAAATATGGATTTCCATGACCTGTGACGGATATGTGGAGGGTAAGATCTCCACGGAGAAAGGACAGGTCTCCATCTCCCATAAAAGATTCACCAGTGATGACTTCACGGACGGAAGATTCGCTATCCGCATCGAGAAGAATCAGAATTTTACCATGGGTAGCGATGTGGTCTACATCGATAATATCAGACAGCATTTCGAGATCCCCGTGGAGTGGTGGGGAACCTTACCTGCCGTATCCCAGGATAAAGAACAGAGACTTCAGATCAAGAAGCAGCAGGCAGAGCTCATGCACAACTACCTCTACTTCCGCACGGGTGGGATTCAGTTTGAAGACTTCGTGGAGGATTCCCGGCAGACCCTGGAGAACCTTCATTACCGAACCAAGGAGAATATCTGGAAGCTCTACCTGATGCATCTGGCATTGATGGAAGACAAGAAAGAGGAGGCAGAGACCATCCTCGGCGAACTGGAGGAGAGCAGGAAAGAACAGCCTTTATCGGAATTTGAGGCCCACTATCTCCTCTACCTGAAATCCATCTTCTACGGAACACCGGAAGCCATCTCCGAGGCGGTGATCGCCATCCGGTCCTTTTATGAGAAAACGGATCACAAGGACCAGGCCCTGTGGATGCTTATCTACATCGACCGGGAATATGTTTATAACGACAGATTAAAATACGACACCATAAAGATGCTTTTTGAGGGTGGATGCAAGAGTGCGGTCCTCTATTACGAAGCCTGCGCCTTGCTGAATGAGAATCCTACTTTTATGGAGGACACCGGATCTTTCGAGATCAGCGTCTTCCGCTGGGGAGTCCGTTACGGATTCATCTCCCTGTCCCTGGCATACCAGTTTGCCAGACTGGCTCTGCGCGCCAAGTACTACCAGGATTCCATTTTCCGCATCGCCCGGAAATTATATCAGATCAAGAAGGACGACCGTTTCCTTCAGGTGATCTGCTCCCTCCTTATCAAGGGGAACCGGATCAACAAAGAGTACCACGAATACTTCCGTGAGGCAGTGGAAGAGAATCTGAAGATCATCGGTTTAAATGAATTCTTTATCCGAAGCACGGATTTCTCCAGATATGATAAGCTGCCCCAGAGGGTTCTGATCTATTTCACCTACAGCAACACTCTGGACGCAAATGAAAAGGCCTACCTCTACACCAATGTTCTCAAGAACAAGGATGCTTATGAGGAAGTTTTCGGAGCCTACTATTCCAAGATGATTCCCTTCGTGGAAGAACAGCTGATCCGGGGAAGGATCAATGAGCAGCTGGCCTACCTCTACACCTATTTCCAGAAAGAGATCCTGGAAAAGAGTGAGAATGCCAAGGCAGTCTGCGATATCCTTTTCTACCGGAAGATCTGCTGTCTGAATCCGGGGATGATCGGCGTCTATGTGGCATATCCGGAACTGGGGACGGAGAAATATTACCCTCTGTCCGGAGGCTGTGCCAATATTGAATACTTTAATGACCGGACCCAGATCTACTTTGTGGACAGCAGGGAACAGCGCTATGCCAAGGATATCGAGTACACTGTTTCGGGATTCCTGAAGATGAGCCAGTTCCCCAAGGAATGGATCCGGAAGAACCATAACAACAAGAAGGTTCTCCTGATGCTTTCCGGCCGGATCAACGAGTTCATGGGAGAAAATGAAGTGGGTATCGCCCAGAAGGTGATCAACAGTCCGGAATACAAGGACTGGATCCGCATCTATGCCATGGAACGTCTTCTGATCTATTATGGAAATCATCAGAGGAAAGAGGAGCTGGATCAGTGGATCGAGCGGGTGAATTACGAGGAAGTGGACCAGAACTTCCGCAAACGCCTCCTGGACTATTACATGGAGGTCGGACGTCTGGAATCCGCCTTCTACGGGGTGGAAAAATACGGTGTCCACATCATGGGTGCCGCGAAACGCCTCAAGCTTGCCAATTTCGGCATTGAGTTTTTCGAAGGAAGAAGGAACGACACAGCCATAGCCCTGTCCCGGTCCGCTTTCTTCCAGAAAAAATACAACAAGGATACCCTGGCTTACATGATCCGCCACTATGACGGTGAGCTGGAAGACCTCTGTCTTCTCTGGGAACGCAGCTGTAAATTCGGTGTAAAAACCGAGGAGCTGGAACGTAAGATCCTGAGTCAGTGTATCTTTACGGACAATGATACAGACCGGGTATTCCCGATTTTCTCCAACCTGCTCAACCAGTACATGAAGATGCAGGAGATCGAGGAAGGGTATGTGGATCCGGAGACGGAGCAGATCATCGGTTCCTACCTGGAGTTTGCTTCCCTGAAGGAACTGCAGGGATCCATGGAACTGACGGAGGAGATGCACATGGCCATCGGCCGGGAGATCCTGGCAGGCCGCATCAAAGAACGCCGCACCAGGATTCATTTCCTGTATTATTTTGCAGATAAGAAGAAATGGCGGAAGAAGATCCGCAATGCTGCGGCCTTCATCATCGAGGAATTCTTCAAAGAGAAATTCTATCTGCCCATCTACCATGCCTATGAGGATATCGTATTTCTTCCGGTCTTCTACCGGGAATTCACCTTCCTCACCTACCATGGCGGTCAGGGGCAGAAGGTAGCCCTCTATTATGAGATCGAGGGGGAGGAGGACTTCTGGAAGGAGAAGATCCTGGAGGAAGTCATGCCGGGTATGTACGTCTGCAGCATGCATTTTTATAAAAGTGACCACGTGAATTACCGCCTGGAGGAAGCCGGGGAGAAGGTGTCGGATCCCGGTCTGATCCAGTTTGAGACTTTCCGCTATGACGGGGAGGACAGCCGCTTCTTCATGCTCAACCATATGAACTGGGAAGACAGTGGCATGGAGAAGATGAAGGCCTACCTGATGAAGAGTTATTTTGCAGATCACTTTATGAAATTATTATAGGAGGAGCAGTTCTCAGTGGAAGCGTTAAAGGCCAGAAAATTTGTGGGAATCGACCTCAGCGAGGAAGCGGTTCAGTTAAGTATATATGACGAAGGCACCGAGCAGATGAGTGAGGAGTACTTCCCCTTGACGGAGACGGAGAACGGGGACTACCTGCAGAGCGGGATGGATTATGTCTATAAGTATTTCGAGTTCAACGAGCTGGATTGGACGGACTACTCTGCCGTGTATTTTTCGTTGAAAGATATCTCCGAGGAGAACAGGGAGAGACTGAAGGCAGCTCTGACCAAAGAGTTTGTGGATACCTTCGGCATCCATATCATCAGCCGTTTCCGGGGATTTGTGGAGTATGTGTTCCATCAGGAAAGGGTCGTGTGGGACCGGAACACCATGCTCTTAGAGTACCAGGATAACAAGCTCCGCTATATCGTGGTGGAACAGATCTACCGGGCGAAACAGAAGGCTTACCGGGCTGTCACCCAGGAGGTGGATCTTGCCGAGTACGGTATCACGGAAGGCAGTGAAACCCTGGACCAGGATTTCTGCAAGATGATCAAGCAGTTCCTTCTGAAGAATCCCACCCATATCATTTTCCTGACGGGCCATGGATTTGAGGGAAACTGGATGAAGCGGACCCTGAACTGCCTCTGTTCCGGCAGAAGGGTCTTCCTGGGGCAGAACATCTATGCCAATGGCGCCAGTCTCCTGGGGATAAGCAACACCTCCCTCATCGAGGACGGTATGATTCTCATGCAGGGACCGGAGATGGTCCACCATACCATCGGCATCGTCGCCGCGGAGGGTGGCCGCCAGAAATATGTGCCCATCACCACCATAGGAAAAGAGTGGTTCAATACCAGGGGTACCCTGGATGTTATCTTAGATAAAAGCCAGAAGATAGAGTTTTTCTATCTCAACAATAAAGACAATGAGACGGAGATCGCTTCCTGCGAGATCAGCGACCTTCCCAGCCGTCCTCCCAAGACGACCCGCATCCGGGTGGAAGTCACCTTTACTTCCTGCAGCCAGGGTCTGATTTTCCTGACGGACCTGGGATTCGGAAGCATGTTCCCGGCCACTGGGAAGGTCACCGTATTTCCGTTCTCACTGATTTCATAAGAGGAGGAAGCTATGAGAGAGACGATTGTCTGTATCGGACAGATAGGAAAAAACCCATATCGTTTTCCGCAGACGGAGGTTTCTGTCTCCTCTTATGAGGAGATATGCTGTTATCTCAGTCAACATATGATCTTTTATCTCTACACCCTTCCTGAAGACGACCTTCTGGTTTATCTGAAGGAGGACCTGGGTCTGGAGAAATTATATCGTCAGCTGGTCAAGCTTTCTTCCCCGGAGAAAGATCAGATGAAATACTTTGCCACTCTCTTCCGGGAGGGGAACTACTTTACGGAAGAGGAGATCCGGGGTATCCTGGATCAGTACCGGGCACTGAAAAATGAACCATATACCAGGCAGTACAAGAAGATCGGGGATATGCTTCTTAAGTACAATAAGGCAACCATGGCCATCCAGAACTATGAGGAGGCCCTGAAACATCTCCATGGTGAGGAGGGCCGGGAGGCAGGAAGCATCTATCACAACCGGGGTATCGCCTATGCCAGGCTTTTCCGTTTTGAGGATGCCAAGATTGACTTTGTGAAGGCTTATCAGAATAACGGGGATGAAACTTCCCTATTCCACTATTATTGCCTTATGGTCTTCCATGACGGGGACCTGTCCGGGGCGACCCGGGAGGTCAAGAATAGTTTTCATGTGTCCGACCTGCTGCTGGAAAGCTTCGAGGAGAAGCTTTCCAATATGATGGAAGAGCAGCAGTATACAGACGATGCGGCCCGCTACCGCAAGATCGTCTACCTGAATGTCAACGACCGGGAAGAAGATGCCAGACACTATTTTGAGACCATGGTGAGGCAGCAGCAGAAGGCCTTCCGGCCCCAGCTGGAGTCCGATGAAAAATGGGTAGTGACAAATGTCCCCGTTCAGTATAAGATGGAACATGATATTAACCCCCTGAAGGAGAGAAATAAAAATGGGAACTGAAATGAACAAAACCTATAATCCTGCTGAGATTGAGGAGAGATTATATCAGAAATGGTTAGATAAGAAATATTTCCACGCGGAGGTAGACCGCAGCAAGAAGCCCTATACCATCGTGATGCCGCCGCCAAATATCACAGGGCAGCTCCACATGGGCCACGCTTTGGATAACACCCTGCAGGATATCCTGATCCGTTTCAAGAGGATGCAGGGCTATAATGCCTTATGGCAGCCGGGCACGGACCACGCCAGTATTGCCACGGAGGTTAAGGTAACCAACAAGTTGAAGGAAGAAGGAATCTCCAAGGAGGAACTGGGAAGAGAAGGCTTCCTCAAAAGGACCTGGGCCTGGAGAGAAGAGTACGGCGGCAGGATCGTCAGCCAGCTTAAGAAACTCGGCTCTTCCGCCGATTGGGACAGAGAGCGTTTCACCATGGATGAGGGATGTTCCGAGGCCGTTCAGGAAGTGTTTATCCGCCTTTATGAGAAAGGCTATATCTACCGTGGCTCCCGCATCATCAACTGGTGTCCGGTGTGTCAGACATCCATCTCCGATGCCGAGGTAGAATATGAAGATCAGGCCGGATTCTTCTGGCATATCAAGTACCCGGTAATCGGGTCAGACCAGTTTGTGGAGATCGCCACCACCCGCCCGGAAACCATGCTGGGTGACACCGCGGTGGCAGTCCATCCGGAGGATGAGAGATACACGGATCTCATCGGCAAGAAACTGATGCTTCCACTGATGGATCGTGAGATCCCCATCGTGGCAGATACTTATGTAGATAAAGAATTCGGAACCGGTGCAGTAAAGATCACACCGGCTCACGATCCCAATGACTTTGAGGTGGGAAAACGTCATGATCTCCCGGAGATCAATATCATGAATGATGACGGTACCATCAATGAAAAAGGCGGAAAATACGCCGGTATGGACCGCTATGAAGCCAGGAAGGCCATCGTGGAAGACCTCACCGAGCTTGGACTCCTGGTTAAGATCGAACCCCATAATCACAACGTGGGAACCCATGACCGCTGCCATACCACAGTGGAACCGCTGGTGAAAAAACAGTGGTTCGTGGCCATGGAAGAGCTGGCAAAACCGGCCATCGAGGCTGTGAAGAACGGAGAACTCCGCTTTGTTCCCCAGCACTTTGACCGCACCTATCTCCATTGGCTGGAGAATATCCGCGACTGGTGTATCAGCCGTCAGTTATGGTGGGGTCACCGTATTCCTGCCTATTACTGTGCAGAATGCGGAGAGATTACCGTAAGCCCGACGAAACCGGAAGCCTGCAGTAAGTGCGGTTGCCATAATCTGACCCAGGATGAAGATACGCTGGATACCTGGTTCAGCTCCGCCCTGTGGCCTTTCTCCACTTTGGGATGGCCCAGACAGACGGAAGACCTGGATTACTTCTATCCCACAAATGTCCTGGTAACAGGCTATGATATCATCTTCTTCTGGGTAATCCGAATGGTATTCTCCGGGTATGAGCATACCGGCAAATCCCCCTTCCAGGATGTGCTGATCCACGGTCTGGTAAGGGATGAGCTTGGCCGTAAGATGAGCAAATCCCTGGGCAACGGAATCGATCCTCTGGAGGTAGTTAACCAGTATGGCGCAGATGCTCTTCGTCTGACTCTGGTTACGGGAAATGCTCCCGGAAATGATATGCGTTATTCCGAGAAGAAGATCCTTGCCAGCCGTAATTTTGCAAACAAAGTGTGGAACGCTTCCCGTTTCATGCTCATGAATATCGAAAAAGCAGACCTGTCCGATGTCACTTTGGATGACCTGACTCCGGCAGATAAATGGATCCTTTCCAAAGCCAACACCCTGGTTAAGGAAGTGACGGAAAACATGGAGAACTATGACCTTGGCGTGGCCGTATCCAAACTCTATGATTTCATCTGGGAAGAGTTCTGTGACTGGTATATCGAGATGGTAAAACCCCGTCTCTGGAACGATGAGGACGCAAGCAAAGGCGCTGCATTATACACACTGAAAAATGTGCTGATCATCGCCCTGAAGCTGCTCCATCCATACATGCCTTTCATCACGGAGGAGATTTTCTGCAGCCTCCAGGATGAAGAGGAATCCATCATGATTTCCAGCTGGCCTGAATTCCGCGAGGATTACAACTTCAAGGAAGAGGAAAATGAAGTGGAAGTCATCAAGACTGCTGTCCGCAACATCCGTAATATGCGGGCGGACATGAATGTTCCTCCGAGCAAGAAAGCCAAAGTCTATGTGGTATCCGAAAAACAGGAGATCCTGGACATCTTTAACCGGTCCAGAGTCTTCTTTGCCACCCTTGGCTATGCAAGCGAGGTAATCCCTCAGACAGACAAATCCGGTATTCCGGAAGATGCCGTATCCACGGTAATCCCGGATGCAGTGATCTACATTCCATTTGCAGAACTGGTGGATCTGGACAAGGAGATCGCCCGTCTTGAGAAAGAAGCGAAGCGCCTGGCCGGCGAGATCAAGCGTGCGGACGGCATGCTTCACAATGAGAAGTTCATCAGCAAGGCACCTGCAGCCAAGGTTGAGGCAGAGAGAGAAAAACTGGCCAAGTATACTGCCATGGCAGATCAGGTGAATGCCCGCCTTGCCCAGTTAAAAGGATAATATCTATGACCTATGAGGAGATGCTGGATGAGATTGGCCGGATTCCAATGTTCGGCGCATCAGGCGGACTTGAAAATGTAAAGAAATATCTGAACCTTATGAATCACCCGGAGAGAAATCTTCAGGTGATTCATGTTGCAGGGACAAATGGGAAGGGGTCCGTCTGCGCTTTCATGGAATCTATCCTGCGGACTGCCGGCTATAAAACAGCCCTCTTCACCTCGCCCCACCTGGTCCGGATCAACGAACGGTTCCGGATTAATTTTCAGGAATGCAGCAACCGGGACCTGATCGATGCATGGGTCCGGGTGAAAGAACTGCTGGAAGACCGGGAGAAATACGGGCTTTCCATGCTCACTTACTATGAGATCATGTTCCTGATGGGTATGCATATCTTCTCCCGGGAGAAACCGGATTACTGCATTCTGGAAACCGGGCTTGGAGGAAGGCTGGATGCCACGGTCCTCACAGATCCCATTCTCTGCGTCATCACTTCCATCAGCCTGGATCACATGTCAATCCTGGGGGAGACCATCCCAGAGATCGCCGGGGAGAAAGCCGGGATCATCAAAGAAGGAGTTCCCGTGGTATTTCTGGATGAGGAAAACGGGGCTGCCCCGGTTATCCTCCGGAATGCATCGGAGAAAAAGGCGGAAGTGTTAACTGTTTCTTACAGAGATGTTACGTTTTTTAAAAATGTAGGAAAGACGATTGATTTTTCCATGGAGAATCGTTATTATAGACTTAATTATGTAAACATTGCTTCCCGGGCGCCTTATCAGACGGTCAATGCGGTATTGGCCATGACCGCCATCCATCGTATCCTTCCGGAACTCCCGGACCGGATCATGAGGGATGGAATCCGGCGAATGCGCTGGCCGGGACGTATGGAAGAGATCGCTCCGGATGTCTATCTGGACGGAGCCCATAATCCCGGAGCCGTGGAACAGGTCGTCAGGATGCTCAACCAGGACCAGGATACCTGGAGCCTTCTGTTTGCGGTCTGCTCGGACAAGGATTACGAGAGTATGATCTCCACACTCTCTGCCGTTCCATGGAAGCATATATATATAACAAAGATTGAGACAGCAAGAGGTGCGGGAGTCACTGCCGTGGCAGAATGCTTCGGCCGTTATTCCGACGCTCCGATCACGATATATGATACATCCTGGGAAGCGATTGAGGCTGCCTGCGGACAGCTCGGACAGGGGGAGAAACTCCTGTGTCTGGGTTCCCTGTATCTGGCAGGAGAGCTGAAGCAAGCCCGGATCGTAAAGGAAAGAGAGGTAAATCATGATTGATTTCACATTGGAATTAAAGAAGTTTAAACCGGCAGTAGGCGTTGAAGTAGGCGCAGAGGATTTATTTGATAATGACATTAAGGATATCACTGACCTCGTGGAAGAGATGGTAAAAACCATGCAGGAAGAGAAGGACAGATAGGTTGGGTCCTCTTGTGACAAGACATTCCCTGTAAAGACACCACAGAATTCAGGAGGTTAGAAATGAAATGTGTGAAATGTGGCCATAATGCCGGAAACGACGGTTTCTGCACCGGCTGTGGCTTTGACAATAAACATATCAAAAAAGCATATAACACTGCCAACTACTATTATAATATGGGTCTGGAGAAGGCAAACATGCGGGATCTCAGCGGAGCCGCAGCCTGCCTGGAGAAAGCCCTGACCTACAACAAGGCACAAAAAGATGCAAGAAATCTGCTGGGCCTTATCTATTATCAGATGGGGGAGGCAGGAAAGGCATATATCCAGTGGAAGATCAGTGCCCAACTGGTTACCATCGAGGAGAATCTGGCCAATCTCTACATCCGTGACATGGAGGAACATCCGGCGATCTTTGAATCCATCAATGAATCAGCCAAGAAGTTCAACCTGGCTATATCCTACGCAAAACAGGGCAGTGACGACCTGGCCATGATCCAGATCAAAAAGGTTTTAAGCCTTACCCCTAACTTTGTGAGAGGACATCTTCTCTTTGCTCTTCTCCACATGAGAGCCGGCGATAACAATGCTGCCAAGGCAGATCTCTACAATGCTCTGGCCATTGATAATTACAATACGACTGCTCTTCGCTACCTGTCCGAACTGGGTGAGAAACCAAAGGGCGCTCCCCAGCTGGTCAATGCGGAGAAGCTGAAACCGGAAAATGACAATCTCAAGAACGTGCGTCCCGTGGATCATTACGAAGATCCCAACCGGGAACAGTGGAAACAGTTCGTCTACATGCTGATCGGTCTTGCCATCGGTGTGGTAGCCATGTTTGTCCTGGTTATCCCCAGTGTCAGAGCCGGTGTAAGTGTGGACTATAACAACCTCAAGAAGGAATACACCCAGACCGTCCAGGAGAAGGACAGCGAGATCTCCCAGCTTCAGGAAGACAAGCAGTCTCTGGAGACGGAGAATGATACTTTAAAGACAAGACTCAGTGTCTATGAAGGTACCGACGGCGAGGACAGTATGTATGACAGTCTGCTGAAGGCAACACAGCAGTTTGCTGTTCCCAATTATGTGGAGTGTGCCAAATATCTGGCTAAGATCAAGAAGAAAGATCTCCCGTCCACCACTTCCCAGAATATGTACCAGGAGATGAAGGATACCACTTATCCGGCAGCATCCAACATCCTCTATGATACCGGTATGGAGAAATATAACAAGTACCAGTATGAAGAGGCTCTGAAGGACTTCAAGCAGGCTTACAAATACAGTGACAATAATTATGAAACCCTGTATCAGCTGGCTATGTGTTATAAGAGAACCGGCGATGTTGACAAGGCAACCCAGTACTTCTATGACATTATCAATAATTCCGGAGATGAGGACCTCATCCGCAGAGCATGTAACTATGGATTAGACATGCAGATCAATGATGGAAAACAGGCTGCACAGGCAGCTGCCGGTGGAACTACTGCCACCACGGAAACTTCCAATTAAGACAGACAGGCGTCGTAAGGCTTACGGCGCCTTTTCTTCTACCTGTCTTTACCATATATCGATATCAGGAGGAAAAAGGATGAACTCTACAGAGATTCTGATCGAGAAACATTTTCAGAAAAAACCGGGGGAGAATCTGGAGGTGCTTTGGGACCGCTACCATCAGATCAGCCAATTCCATAAGGACCCCCTGACGGCGGCCCTCCTTGCCACATCCTACTATGGGATGGAGGAATTAAAGATGCGGCTTCCCAGATTAAATGAGATCTTAAGAAACCCATTTTCCGTCGAGGAGAATCTCCATGCCGTCACCGGTCTGATCCTGCTGGCGGACGGAGGTCCGGCGGAGGGAGCCAAGGCCATCCAGATCTACATGGCATTAGGCTCCAGGGGGATAGAAGTGGATGATACCAAGACCCACCATCTCATCTCCATGCTGGCCATCGCCTCCCATCAGGCTATGCCTCTGGTGGGCAGACTGATGGAAGACATGGATGGGGAAAAAGGAAAGAAAGAAGCCTTTCATGAGGCGGCATCCGACTGGATCCGGGAACAGACCAGGATCCAGGAAATGGAAGGCCTGGAGGATTCCATGGCATATGCCCTCCTGGTGGGAATGAAAGAAGAAGTGGAGACGATACTGGATGAAGAATTATAAGATGATCATAAGTTATGACGGAGGACGGTATCACGGCTGGGAGCATAAGAAGGATGTGGATACGGTACAGACCAGGATCGAACGGGTCCTCTCCCGCATGTGTGATGAGGAGATCTGGATTAACGGCGCAGGGAGAACGGACGCCGGGGTCCATGCACAGGCTATGGTGGCGAATGCCCACATGGAGACTCCGCTGACTTCCACGCAGATAAGGGATTATATGAATCGTTATCTGCCGGATGACATCGCCATCCTGGAAGTCAAAGAGGCTTCCGACCGCTTCCATGCCCGCTTTAATGCGGTGGGAAAACTCTATCGCTACACCTGTTACGACGGCCCTGTCAAACCGGTATTTCAGCGGAAATATACTTACACACTGGAAAAGACTGTGGATATTAACCGTATGAAAAAAGCGGCGGAATATTTGGTGGGAGAGCACGACTTTAAAAGCTTCTGTGGCAACCCTAAGATGAAAAAATCCACGGTGCGTCTGGTAGATTCCATTGAGATCCGCCGGAAAGGAGGCTATGTTATCCTGGACTTCCACGGGACAGGCTTCCTCCAGAATATGGTCCGGATCCTGACCGGCACCTTGCTTGAGGTCGGATACGGGAAGATGGAACCGGAGGATATGATTCAGATATTAGAAGCAAAAGAAAGGGCTGCTGCCGGACCAACGGCTCCACCACAAGGGTTGAGTTTGATTAAGGTGGATTATTAGAAGATTATTAAGAGACGTAGGATGAGGTAGGCTATCCCTTAGCTTCGTTGTTCCTCGGAAGAAGGGCACTCTGGTGCCAATCTTCCTGCGGTACAAAGGCGCTTAGGGATATCCTACCTCAATCCTACTGTTTCTTGACAAGCCCACTATATTAAGAGATTCGTGCCTATACCCCAAAATAATCTGATTTTAGGAATATGGGAGCTTAAAAAGCGGTCACACAAAGACTTCGATAAAAGGTGGATTGTACGAAAAGCCCTGAGAAAGTGTTTCTCCCACTTTCTCAGGGCTTTTTGTACAGGGTACCGCCTTATCGGGTCCCGATGGCGTGACCGCTTTCATATATCTTTTATATATCTATTTTCCCACAAATTTTTTGTAGATGGCGCGGATGGATTTCTCGAAATCCTTGTTTCTTACGCCGATGATGATGTTCAGCTCGGAGGAGCCCTGGTCGATCATCTTGATATTGACATCTGCCTCTGCCAGTGCAGAGAACAGTTTGCCTGCAGTACCGCTGGTGGAACGCATGCCACGGCCAACTACTGCGATCAGGGCCAGGTCAGTTTCTATTTCGATGCTGTCCGGCGAAACCATACGATGGATGGCAGAGATGACTTTCTGCTCTTTCTCCAGGAACTCGTCAGCGTGGATAACTACCGTCATGGTGTCGATGCCGGAGGGCATATGTTCGAAGGAGATGTGGTTGTCTTCCAGGGCCTGAAGGACTTTACGTCCGAAACCGATCTCGGAGTTCATCATGGACTTGGTGATGACCATGGCATTGAAATCTTTCTTTCCTGCAATGCCTGTTACCACATAGTCCGGTTTCTGGCCTGTGGCTTCCACAATCCAGGTTCCTTCATCCTGCGGGCGGTTGGTATTGCGGATATTGATGGGGATTCCACAGTGACGTACCGGGAAGATGGCATCCTCATGAAGCACGGAAGCGCCCATGTAGGAAAGCTCTCTCAGCTCACGGTAAGTGATAAATTTGATCGGTTCCGGATTGTCTATGATCCGGGGATCTGCCACGAGGAAACCGGAGACATCTGTCCAGTTCTCATAGATATCCGCCTTACATGCCTGCGCTACGATAGACCCGGTCACATCGGATCCGCCCCGGGAGAAGGTTTGTACTTCCCCGTCTTTGCCAAGACCGTAGAATCCCGGGATGACCGCTCTTTCTGCCTCCTCCAGGCGTCTGCTGAGTACTTTCTGTGTCTTGTAGGGATTGAGCATCCCGTCTTCATTAAAATAGATTACTTCCTTAGCATCGATGAATTCATAACCAAGGTAGGCAGCCAGGATGATACCATTCAGGTACTCGCCCCTGGAGGCGGTAAAATCTCTCTGGGGATTGGTGGCAAGCCGTTCGCAGATGTCATCAAAATATTCATCCAGATAGAGATTATTCAGTTCCAGACCTTCTACGATCTCATCATAGCGGGCTTTGATCCTGTCCATCACAGGAGAAAAATCTTTACCCTCGATTGCCAGTTCATAGGCATCCAAAAGCAGGTCTGTAACCTTTCTGTCTCCGGTGAATCTTCTTCCCGGTGCAGACGGAATCACAAAGATACGGGTACTGTCCTGATGGATGATTTCTCCCACTTTTTTAAACTGATCCGCGCTGGCCAGGGAACTCCCGCCAAACTTCGCCACTTTTCTCATATATAAACCCTCCGCTATCTATCAAGCCAAACAGATTCCAATCCGTTTATATCCTACTTATCTTTATTACTTTACATGGATTGCCCGCAATTTGCAAGATATTTTTCATAGAATCATGAAGAAATGAGAGCTTTTTTCCATAAGTAGAAAAAATAGCTGCCGTGATAAACACGGCAGCTATTATTATCAGCATGATATCAGGAGAAAATCGGTTTTAAAGCATCTGCAAGAGCATCTTTCTTGGCCTGTGCTTCATCGAGGTCTTTTCCAAGGGTGGTGAAATAAGTCTTGATCTTCGGTTCTGTACCGGACGGACGAACGATGGCAACAGATCCATCCTCCAGATCATAACGAAGTACATTTGCCGGCGGGAGACCGGTGGCTGCACTGTCTTTGTAATCGGTTGCTTTTACTATAGCGGTATCGCCAAGGGCTACCGGTGGTTTGTCGCGGAAATCCTGCATGATGCCGGCCATCTTATCCATACCGGTAAGTCCCGGGAATTCAAAGCTGTCTACCTTGTTCAGGTAGCGGCCGTACTCTGCGTAGATCTCTTCGAGACGCTGCTTGATGGAACTTCCCTGGCTGCGGTAGTATGCAGCCATCTCACAGATAAGCATGGATCCGATTACCGCATCCTTGTCACGAACATAAGGTCCTGCAAGATAACCGTAGCTCTCTTCGAAACCGAAGATGAAACGTTCTACTTCGCCGTCAGCTTCCAGCTGAGCGATCTGGTCACCGATCCACTTGAAACCGGTGAGGGTGTTGCGCATCTCCACACCGTAATGTTTCGCGATGGCATCAGCCAGCGGGGTGGATACGATGGACTTCACAGCGACAGCTTTCTCCGGCATGGTGCCTTTTTCGATGCGGCCGGCACAGATATAGTCAAGAAGAAGGGCGCCCATCTCGTTACCGCTTACCAGCTCATAAGTTCCGTCCGGGCACTTCATGGCGATACCTACACGGTCTGCATCCGGGTCGGTGGCCAGCATGAGGTCTGCGCCTGTCTCAACAGCAAGTTCCAGACCGGATTTCAATGCTTCGAAAATCTCCGGATTCGGATAGCTGCATGTGGTGAAGTAACCGTTGGGGTATTCCTGATCCGGCACGATGGTGATATCATCGATTCCGATGTCGTTGAGTACCTTGGTAACCGGAACGAGGCCGGAACCGTTCAGCGGGCTGTAAACCAGTTTTAAGCCGGCAGTTTTGCACAGGCCCGGGCGAACCTGATGTGCTTCGATGGCCTCATAGAAAGCTTTCTTGCAATCGTCTCCCACGAAGCGGATCAGTCCCTGCTCCACACCTTCTGCGAAGGAAATGAACTGAGCTCCGTTGAGGACATCTGTCTTCTGA
The DNA here is from genome assembly GCA_946538445.1 of uncultured Lachnospiraceae bacterium. Lineage (GTDB taxonomy): Bacteria > Bacillota > Clostridia > Lachnospirales > Lachnospiraceae > Anaerobutyricum. Next base: position 5,729 of record CAMNGO010000010.1, on the reverse strand, counting down.
ATCTCGTCATAAACGATGGCAGCGGCATCGTCTGTCATCTGACATCCATCCGGACCATAGGCCTTGTAGCCATTGTATTTTGCCGGATTGTGAGAAGCGGTAACCATGATACCGGCGTTGCAGTTATAGAAACGTGTTGCAAAGGATAAGGCAGGAACCGGCATCAGGGCATCATAGATACGAACTTTGATGCCGTTGGCAGCCAGAACGCCTGCAGCAACTTTTGCGAAAACATCACTCTTGATACGGCTGTCATAACTGATAGCTACAGTCTGATTGCCGCCCTGTGTCTTCACCCAGTTGGCAAGACCCTGTGTAGCCTGACGAACCACATATATATTCATACGGTTGGTTCCTGCTCCCAGGACACCTCGAAGTCCGGCAGTTCCGAATTTTAAGGATACCGCAAACCGGTCTTTGATCTCCTCGTCACTATCAGCAATCTTCATAAGTTCCGGTTTGAGATCGCAATCCTCCAGATCAGCGGCCAACCAGCGTTTGTACTCTTCTTTGTACATCTTTTTTCTCCTTTCCAATACGTATTTTTAAGATGGATATATAGTAATCTTTTTATAGATTAAGAATATCATAGGGAATACCTTGTTTCAACGTTTTTTATTCGGTGTTGTGCTCGGAGCCGGCGGAGTCGGAACGGTCGGAGCGGTACCCGGCTGTGTGGCCGTGGCAGCTTCCTGCTGTTGTTTTCTCTTCTGCAGGATCTTCTGCCGTTTCTCATACCATGCATCCGTATGTTTCGGGCACTTATTCTTCTCGTCGGCCGGGTTGAAGTTCAGGGCGTACTTTGAATCCGCAGTAGTTCCTGTGGAGCCGGCGGGACGTTTCCGGTATATCTTGGTGTAGAGTTTATGCTTCGGACATCTTTCCCTTGCCAGTTTATTTGTGACTTTACAGAATTTTAAAGTAACGTGACAGTCACAGGTCTCTTTGGGCACGGTGCCGTTGACAAAGAATTCTGTCCGGGTCATATTTCTCTGAGGATCCTTGCTGCAGACTTTATCGATGGGAATTTTTCCGGACTTTCTACAGATCTTGGCTGAAACGATATCACTGCATGGATCGAAGTTGGGCTGGATCGGCTGGTTGCATTCTGCGATGATCTGATCCATGATCTTGGCCCAGATCTCCTTGTGATAATCCAGCTGTGCACCGAAATCGGTGTTGTAGTCGTAGCCGGTCCAGATGGATGCCGTACAGTAAGGTGTATAACCGCAGAACCAGTAATCATAGTTGTTGCTGGTGGTTCCGGTCTTGCCGGCCACTGCCATGGCGGAAGCCAGTTTTGCTTCTTTTCCGGTTCCTTTGCGGATAACGTCTTTCATGGCATCGGTAAGCAGCCATGCCGTGCTTTCTTTCATGACCCGGGTGGGAGCCGGGGTATTTTCCAGCAGGAGATTTCCCTGGTCGTCCAGAACCTTGGTGTAGAGGATCGGGGCGTTATACTCACCCTTATTGGCGATGGAAGCATAGGCGGCGGTCAGCTGCACGTTGGTGACACCGTCCGTGATGCCTCCCAGGGCCAGAGACTGGTGTACGTCACTTTCCAGAGTTCCGTTGGTTGTACGGTTCTGTACCAGGGTGGTGAAGCCCAGAGTCTGCAGGTAATTGAAACCTGCCTGGGGTGTCAGGTCGGTGAGGGCCTTCACAGCGATGATGTTATCAGACTTGATGATGGCATCTCTCAAGGTCATGAGACCGCCATAATCTCTCTCCGCATTTCTCACGCTGACTCCGTCTTCGTATTTGTAAGGAGCATCCTCATATACGGTGGCCAGAGTCATGCCGCCGTTATCGATTCCCGGCGCGTAGGTGGAGAGGATCTTGAAAGTGGATCCCGGCTGTCTCGTGACGGAAGTGGCACGGTTTAATGACAGGTCATCCTGTTTCTTCCCGCGTCCGCCGACCAGGACCTTGACCTGTCCTGTCTTATGGTCGATGAGAGAGTAGGATAACTGTGGCTGAAGAGCATATTGCAGCTGTTCGGAGATCACGGTGTCCCCTTCCTTCACCATGGCCTTCCGGAAGGCTTTTGCCGCTTTCTTCATCTCTTTCCTGGTGGAATAGATGGCGGTATATTTATTGACATTGTTCTTCTTCATATAATACTTCTTCAGGTTCGAAGTATTGTAGGAAGTGCTTGTACCATCCGCATGCATGACCTTCAGATCATACTCCAGGGCATACTCGGTCTTGATGGGATAATTGTCGGGATTATTTATGATGCTGTCCGCGATACTCTGCATATGGGCATCCTGGGTGGAGTAGATATTTAATCCGCCCCGATAGACCATCTCATATGCTTTCTCCTGGGTGTAGCCTGCCCTGGTCTGCAGATCCTGCACGATCTGCATGATGAGTGCATCTGTGAAATAAGAGTATGTGGAGGTTTCCTGGTTTACGGTACGGTATTCGGAGATACGCTGATAAACCCCCTCGTCGGCGATGGCTTCCTGATACTGAGAACTGGAGATAAAGCCCAGATCCAGCATCTTCTTGAGGATGATCAGACGGCGGTCACTGTTCTCCGTGGGATAATCCACCGGATTCAGATAGGCCGGATTCTTCGTGATTCCCGCCAGGACGGCACATTCGGACAGGGTCAGGTCGGAGCAGGACTTTCCGAAATAATATTTGGATGCCGCTTCGACTCCCAGGGTTCCCTTTCCCAGGTTGATGGTATTCAGGTAATCCGTCAGGATGGAATCTTTGGAATTATTCTTCTCGGACTGGATGGCCATATACTGTTCCTGGACCTTACGCTTGACCCTGGCCAGGTAATTTGTCTCCCCTCCGGTGTTGAAGACGTTGTTCTTGATCAGCTGCTGGGTGATGGTACTGGCACCTTGTGAGATATCCCCCTGCATTATATTTTTGATCAGGGCACGTCCGATTCCTTTGAAATCGACACCATTATGGGAGTAAAATCGTTCGTCTTCTATGGCCACGAAGGAGTTCTTCAGGTTATCCGGTATCTTGTCCGAAGAGACGATGATACGGTTGGAGTCATAGACCGACAGATACTGCACGACATTTTCTGCGTTATCGTAGATCATGGTGGCAGAGTACTGAGGTCTCAGGTTATATTTCAGAGGGGTGCTGGCAATCATTCCCTCCACGGAGCCGTAGCATAAACCTGCCCCGCATACTCCCAGAGTGATGAGAATCATCAGAACCAGCTCCACACAGATCAGGAAGATGGAGCTTAGCCGTTTCTCCTTCCTGGAGCGGAGATGGCGCCGCTTTTTCTCCAGATTGTTCATACTGTAATTCATATTAAACCTTCCGTTTCTTTTGTAATTTCGTCCTTTTTACAGCAATTATAGCATATCTTAACCTAATAATAAATGATTTTCGCTTTCCGGGGGTTTTCCACCCTCTTTCCGCTCTATTTTTCGAAGAAATTCTTTACAAACTTTAAAATAATAATATAATAGAAAACAGAGTTTTTTGTAAAATCTAAGGAGGTTAGAAATATGGCACAACCTTATAACCATAGAGCCATAGAGCAAAAATGGCGGAAACACTGGGAAGAACACCCGGTGAATGTAGATGACGGAAAGAAGCCGAAGTATTACTGTCTTGATATGTTCCCCTACCCATCAGGAAGCGGACTGCATGTGGGACATTGGCGCGGCTATGTGATCAGTGATGTGTGGAGCCGTTATAAGATGCTTCAGGGCTATCATCTGATTCATCCCATGGGCTGGGATGCCTTCGGTCTGCCGGCGGAAAACTATGCCATCAAGATGGGGACACACCCCAGGATTACCACAGAACAGAACATTAAAAATATCAAGCGTCAGATCAATGAGATCGCAGCCATCTATGACTGGGATCTCGAGGTGAATACCACGGATCCTTCTTTCTACAAATGGACACAGTGGATCTTTGTGAAGATGTTCAAGGAAGGACTTGCCTACGAGAAGGAGATGCCCATCAACTGGTGCCCGTCCTGTAAGACCGGCCTTGCCAATGAAGAAGTGGTAAATGGAGAGTGTGAACGTTGCGGCTCTCCGGTTACCAAAAAGAATCTGAAGCAATGGATGCTCCGCATCACCAAATATGCGGACAGACTCCTTAACGATCTGGATAAGCTTGACTGGCCTGAGAAAGTAAAGAAGATGCAGACTGAGTGGATCGGCAAGAGCTATGGTGCGGAAGTCGATTTCCAGGTGGCCGGAAGAGAGGATAAGATCCGGGTTTATACCACAAGACCTGACACCCTTTACGGTGCCACTTTCATGGTTCTGGCTCCGGAACATGCACTGGCCGCCAGCCTTGCCACAGAAGAGACCAGGGAAGCTGTGGAGAAATACATTTTTGATTCCTCCATGCGGTCCAACGTAGACAGGATGCAGGATAAGGAGAAAACCGGTGTATTCACGGGCTCCTATGCCATCAATCCGCTGAGTGGGGAGAAGATTCCAATCTGGCTCTCCGACTATGTTCTGGCAGATTACGGTACCGGTGCCATCATGTGTGTACCTGCCCATGATGACCGTGACTTTGAGTTTGCGAAGAAATTTGATATTCCGATTCGCCAGGTCATCGCCAAGGATGGCGTGGAGATTGAAAATATGACAGAAGCCTATACGGATGCAGTGGGAACCATGATCAATTCCGGTGACTGGAATGGCATGGAATCCGCAGTCCTTAAGATGGAAGCTCCTATGATGATCGAGGAGAAAGGCTACGGAAAGAAAACCACCAACTATAAGCTTCGTGACTGGGTATTCAGCCGCCAGCGCTACTGGGGCGAGCCCATACCGATCGTTCATTGTCCTAAGTGCGGCTGTGTGCCGGTGCCGGAGGAAGAGCTTCCGCTGCTCCTTCCGGACGTGGACAAGTATCAGCCGACAGGTACCGGAGAATCCCCACTGGCAGATATCGAGGAATGGGTGAACACCACCTGCCCTGTATGTGGCGCTCCGGCCAAGAGAGAGACCAACACTATGCCTCAGTGGGCCGGCTCCTCCTGGTATTTCCTCCGCTATGTGGATAACAAGAATGACAAAGAACTGGTCAACCGTGAGAAGGCAGACAAGTATCTTCCGGTGGATATGTACATCGGTGGTGTAGAACATGCGGTTCTTCATCTGCTCTACTCCAGATTCTATACCAAGTTCCTCTGTGACATCGGTGTGATCGATTTCGACGAGCCATTTACCAAGCTCTTTAACCAGGGTATGATCACCGGCAAGAACGGAATCAAGATGAGTAAGTCCAAAGGAAACGTGGTTTCTCCTGATGATCTGGTAAGAGATTACGGCTGTGACTCCCTGAGGATGTACGAGCTCTTCGTAGGTCCGCCGGAACTGGATTCCGAGTGGGATGACAAGGGTATCGACGGTGTATACCGTTTCCTTAACCGTTTCTGGAAGATGGTTATGGAGAACATGGACAAGGATGTTGCGGAGAACAAAGAACTCCTCAAGGTCCGCAATAAACTGGTCTTCGATATCACCCAGAGATTAAATTCCTTTAGTCTGAATACTGTAGTCAGCGGATTCATGGAATACAACAACGCCCTCATCGACCTTACCAAGAAGGGCGGTGTAGACCGCAAGACCCTGGAGACCTTCACCATCCTTCTGGCACCATTTGCTCCTCATATCGCTGAGGAACTGTGGGAGCAGTTCGGTCATAGCGATTCTGTATTTGATCAGACCTGGCCAACATACGACGAGGAAGCGATGAAAGATGATGAGATC
>CAMNGO010000009.1 GCA_946538445.1 uncultured Lachnospiraceae bacterium | reverse complement strand
ATAGTGATTTCAAGGAAAAATTTAATCCTTAAAAGCGATAAATTGGTGAAATGTTAAAAAGAACCGACCGTTGCCGGCCGGTTTATATCAGTAATATTTTGGTGCTATCAGGTTGAATGCAGAATGGTATGCAAAATGGTATGCAAAAGAATGAGAAATCTTATGTCAAAACACTGGCCAGGAACTGCTGGGCCTTGGGGTGTTCCGGATTAGAGAAAAGTTCCTCGGGAGTCTTCTCCTCCAGGATCTCCCCGTCCGCCATAAAGATGACCCGGTCAGCCACTTCCTTGGCAAAACCCATCTCGTGGGTAACCACCACCATGGTCATCCCCTGCTGGGCCAGGTCTTTCATAACAGTCAGAACCTCCCCTACCAGCTCGGGGTCCAGGGCGGAGGTAGGCTCGTCGAAGAGCATGATCTTGGGTTCCATGGCCAGGGCCCTTGCGATGGCCACACGCTGCTGCTGCCCTCCGGAGAGACGGTTGGGGTATTCGTCTGCCTTGTCAGAAAGGCCGACTCTCTCCAGGAGGTCCGTGGCTCTTCTGGCTGCCTCTTCCTGACTAACCTTACGGACATGGATAGGGGCAATCTCCACATTTTCCCTCACCGTTTTATGAGGGAAGAGGTTAAAGCGCTGGAAGACCATACCCATCTCAAGCAAGGCTGCCTTATGGGCCTCCGGCTCCATTTTCTCCACGATATGTCCCTTCTCGGCCCGGCAGAACAGCTCATCCTCGATAAAGATGCTGCCCTCGGTGATGGTCTCCAGAGTATTCAAAGAACGGAGGAAGGTGGATTTGCCGGCGCCAGAAGGCCCGATGATCACGATCACTTCCCCGGGATTCACTGTAAGATTAACATTTTTCAGCACCTGCAGGTCCCCGAAACTTTTACATAGATTTTCTGTACGGATAATTGACATGGTGACCTCCTATTCATATACTGAATTCTTCTTCTCCAGATAGTTGAAGACGAAGGTGAAGAATGCCGTGATGATCAGATAGATGATCATGGCAGGGATGTAGACAAGAGCCGTGGCGGATGAAGAAGAGATGGCACGGGTTGTCTTGGTCAGGTCGGTAAGACCGATGATGGCTACCAAAGATACATCCTTCAATACCATGATAAACTCATTACCTACAGGAGGGATCAGCCGGCGCACCGTCTGGGGGATGATGATCAGCCTCATGGTCTGCCCGTAGGTCATACCCAGGGCCTTAGCCGCCTCAAACTGTCCGTGATCGATGGACTGGATACCGGCCCGGATATTCTCCGCCAGGTAGGCCGCCGAATTCATAACATAAGCAATCAAGGCAGCAACAAAAGCACTCTTAATGGTCAGCCTGGGGTTAAACTGAGGCAGTCCGAAATAGATGAAATAGATCTGCATCAGGAGGGGGGTTCCCCGGAAGAAAAAGATATAGGCACTGCATGGGAGCCGGAAAACCGGATTTTTGGACATCTTGCCCAGGGCCAGGAAGACACTGCCGATCAATCCAAGACCTACCGACAGGATCGTCATGATGATGGTCAGCTTCGCTCCGTTGAGAAGCTGTGGAATCCACAGCAAAATTTTATCAAAACTACTCATATATAATCTCCGTTCTGGTTTTTATGCTATTTTGCGAAAAAGTTGCCGGAGCTGCATGTGCAACATCCGGCAACTTCGCAACATTTCTGATCAATCAGGTTCTGTGGCCTGATCTCTTTTCAAAAGCAATCTCTGCTCTTATTTGATCGGATCATCACTTCCGAAATATTTGGTGGAAATCTCAGCTAACTTGCCGTTTTCTCTCAGATTGTTAAGGGATGCCTCCAGTTTCTCTTTCAGAGTGTCATTTCCCTTCTTCATACACATAACGATAGGCTCTTTTGTCGGGGACTGCCATACGGTCTTATAATCAGCGGCGGCATCTCCGAGATAATAAGCAGCCACCACGGAGTCAGTACATACGGAATCCACACGGCCTGCCTTCAGTTCATCAAATGCATTGATAACTTTCTCATACTGACGAAGTTCTGCGCCAAGGCCCTCTTCATTATAATCCTGGACGATGTAATCTGCAGTGGTCTCCATCTGAACGGCGATGGTTTTGCCCTTGGTCTCCTCGATACTGGTGATGTCGGAATCCTTAGGTACTACCAGAACCGGTGCATTGGCAATGTAGGTCTCGGAAAGCAGATAATTCTCATCTCTATCCTCAGTAAAACTTACGGAGGACATGATTACGTCATACTTATCGGTATCCACGCCTGCAAAGATGCCGTCCCATGCGGTATCCACCAGCTCCAGCTTCACGCCCATATCATCAGCCAGGGCCTGAGCCAGCTCAACATCAAAACCGATGGCTGTGCTGCCATCCTCATCAAAGTACTCCATCGGCGGATAGCCGATCTCCATACCAACCGTAAGGGTTCCTTCATTCAGCAACCCACCTTCTGCTGTTTCAGTCTTGGTTGAACCACAGCCGGCGAGCATGGAAAGTGCCATGATGCTGACAAGCAAAAGTGCTCCTAATCTCTTCATAGTTTTCTCCTCCCACTCATGAAAATCATAACGATAACTATAAGGTGACACTAATTGTTATGTAATAGATTATCACTATCTAGGTATATTCGTCAATAAACATTCGGTATTTTTACGTAGATTTGCATAAATATTTTTCACAGCAGCAGCACCATACCTGCCACCGCAGATCCCAGAATATACAGGATCGGATGCTTCTTCGTTACCTTATACACTATGAACAACAAGATCCCGAAAATAATGGCCATGGGCTGAAAAAGATCCGCCATATTGTGAGTTTGGGCAAAGAGGTCCGTCTGCAGAAAAGCAATCTGTGCCACACTTAAGCCCGCCACGAAGATCAGTCCGGTGGAGGCTGCACGAAGGCCGTACATGGCATACTGGACATACTTGTTTGTCTTGAACCGTTCCAATATATTTGCCACCAGGATGATAATGATGATGGAAGGGGTGATCAGGCCTAAAGGTGCGATAATCCCTCCGGGAATCCCGGCGATGGTAAATCCGGTAAAGGTGGCCATATTGACCCCCATAGGCCCCGGCGTGGATTCGGAAACCGCCACCATGTTGGCGATGTCATTTACGGTAAACCAGTGGGTCTTGGCCTGCATCTCATAGAGGAAGGGCAGGGTCGCCAGACCGCCGCCGATGGTAAAGAGGCCGGTCTTGAAGAATTCCCAATATAATTGTAATAATATCATGATCCTGCCTCCTCACTCTTCTTTGTCTTCTCAAAGATTACCTTTACGATGATCCCGGCCAGTCCTGCAGAGATAACCAGCAGATAAGTTGGGATGTCCGTGAAGAAGGACAAGGCCATCACCAGGAAAAAGATCAGAAAGGCCGTGGCATCCACCAGGGACTTCCTGGCCAGCTTGAAGACTGCATCAAACACCAGGACACAGACACAGACCCTGACTCCTGCCAGAGCATGCTGCACCATCTCCAACTGGGCAAAATTCTTGATAAAGGCGGTTATGATCATGATGATCACAAGGGAGGGAGCAACCACACCTAAGGTGGCGATGATTCCTCCGATGATGCCCTTTCTCTTGTAGCCGATAAAGGTCGCCGTGTTGACGGCGATGATGCCGGGGGTGCACTGTCCCACCGCATAATAATCCATCAGTTCTTCTTCCGTGGCCCATTTTCTGTTCTCCACCACCTCTTTTTGCAGCATGGGGAGCATGGCATAGCCCCCGCCAAATGTGAAGCCCCCTATCCTGGCAAATGTGATAAAGAGGGTCCATAGTTCTTTCATAAATATTCTCCCTTATTCCTGTTCTTTGTTATTTCCAATCCCTTTTCCTAAGCAACATTGGGCGGACTCTTTTTCTACATCTGACAGAGTATCACATTTCCCCGTGGAATGATAGATGTATTGTAACTTTTCCCTTGTCTGCCGGCCGGCTCGGCTGCCCGGTCTCAAAAAATATAAAAAAACACTTGTAATTTCTTTCAAAATGAGCTACTATATGCTGGAACGTTAATTCAAGACATGTTTTTCCCTATGGGAGCGGGAGCAATCCCAAGTCAGAGATACAGCGTTTATCGGGGTATGGCTCAGTTTGGTTAGAGCGCACGGCTGGGGGCCGTGAGGTCGCAAGTTCGAATCTTGTTACCCCGATTTTTTTATTGAAAAAGGAGCTTCGTCATTGACGAAACTCCTTTTTGCTTTGCTGTCATTCTTCCAAATCAAATCTCTACTTTTCTAATTGTAAATATCTTTTTCTATTACATCTCTCCTACAGTTATAAATACGATACTTTTTTATCAACAGCTAATAAAAATGACAAATCCGCAGCTATGATGGTGGGTATATACCTATTTCTTTATTATTTCGTCAGAAAATCGTTAGTTTTTGCTTATAAGAAATTTATATTTTTCTTGTATATTGATAATAAGCCAAGTGCAATAAAGATTTTTTACATTTTTTCATACTTTTCTCTCCTTCGGCAGCCACTTAAGTGGCTGCTTTTTTTTGTCGAAAAAAGCAGGAATCCTATATGACATAGAATTCCTGCCTGATACATTTATATTTTTAATTCATTTTCCATATCCGATCATTCCGGTTCGACTTTTAAGCCCTCTTCCTGCTCAGCCTGGATGTCATCAAACATGGACAGCATAGGCCGGATATCTTTATTATGGAAGTGACGGTCGACGTAGTTTTTGGTACATTCCATTACCAATGGCGACAGAACCAGCACACCGATCAAGTTGGGGATCATCATCATACCATTGAAGGTATCGGAGATATCCCATGCCAGCTGGGCTTCCATGACGGAGCCTGCCAGTACGATCAATACGAAAAAGATACGGTAGATCTTTGTGGAAGCCTCACCGAAGAGGTACTCACATGCTGTAGCGCCATAGTGACTCCATCCCAGAACGGTGGAGTATGCAAAGAGAAGAATGGCAAGGGCTACAAAGCCGGAACCTGCTCTGCCGAAGGTCTGTCCGAAGGAATAACTCATGAGAGAGCTGGAACCTACTGCTTCCGCTGCCTCAGTCATCATACCGGTATCAAGATTGATGGCTCCGGAGCTTAAGATCGTTAAAGCTGTGAGGGTACACACGATGATGGTGTCCGCAAATACTTCGAAGATTCCCCACATACCCTGGCGAACCGGCTCTTTCACGTTGGAGCTGGAGTGAACCATAACGGAAGAACCAAGACCTGCTTCGTTGGAGAAGACGCCTCGCTTCATTCCCATCTTCATAGCCAGAGCGATACCGGAACCAACGATTCCGCCGCCCACGGATTTCAGAGCGAATGCTCCCTTGAAGATTGATACAAATACGGCCGGGATCGCAGTGATATGCATGCCGATGATGATCAGAGTGCCGATCAGGTAGGCAACTACCATGAAAGGAACAATCTTCTCTGTGATGATGGCAATTCTCTTGATTCCGCCGATGATAACCAGAGATACGGCGATGAAGAGGAAGACACCTGTACCGATTTTAGGAATTCCAAAAGCGGTATTTACATTTGTAACCATACTGTTTACCTGGCTCATATTACCGATTCCGAAGGAAGCCAGAAGACAGAAGCAGGAGAACAATACAGCCAGAACAGCGCCGATGGTCTTACATCCGGGCTTGCTGCCGAGACCGTCGCGAAGATAATACATAGCGCCGCCGGCCCATGCTCCTTTGCTGTTTTTTCTACGGTAAAGGATACCCAGGACGTTCTCTGAATAGTTGGTCATCATTCCGAAGAAAGCGATCAGCCACATCCAGAATACAGCACCGGGGCCACCTGTTGCGATCGCGCCGGCAACACCAACGATATTACCGGTACCAACCGTAGCTGCAAGAGCGGTACACAGGGACTGGAACTGTGAGATGGTGTGGTCATCGGTATGGCTCGTCACGTGACGGTCTCCGAAGATCGCACCGATGGTGTTCTTCATCCAATGCCTGAAATGTGTCAGCTGGAAGAAACGGGTCATTAAGGTCATCAGGACTCCGACAAATCCCAGAAGGATCAAAGCCGGCCAGCCCCAGACGATGCCATTCAGAAGGCCGTTTACACTCTCAATCATTTTCATAATCTTTCTCTCTCCTTTTGCTAGATCTTTTTGTTTGATTAAGAAATTTCCACGATACAAAGAAAGCGTCCCGGCTGGCGAGACGCTTTTGTCCTTGTGTAAGTATGGCATATTATTTGCCGAATGTCAAGATTATGAATAAATTAATTCATGATTATTCATTTTTTGAGTCTCAAACAATAAAAACATGCTCTAGTTGCAATGAACAGCCCGGTCGGAATGCATAAGGATGAAAAAACCATGAAATCATTATTCGTGGTGATTCTTGCCTTTCTGTGCTAGAATAGAAGCAGAAAACACTCACAACCCTGGATTTACAAATTCCGCGCGAGTTGCGCGATTGGAAAGGAGTGATACCATGGATAAGGATAAAAAGCAGATAAATCCCTACAAACACACCGGTTCTTCTGAACCCTTTGGCATGGTGATCGGCAACCTGGATCCCGCCCTGCGGGAAGCCCTGGGGCTCCCGGAGGACATGGCATCGGTAGGTATCGTAACCTCCAATGAAAAGAAAGCATCCATACTATTTGGAGCAGATGAGGCAGTAAAGTAAAGATTACTGCCTTTTATTATGGCGTTTCCGGTAATCCTCCCGAACACAGTCCCAGCTGTCATCCATGGCTTTGGCCCTCTCTGCAGGGCTGGAGGCTCTCCGGAAGGCACTGACCGCCATGCCCATGGCTTCATAATTAAGCCGGGTTCCGATCTCATCACATTCATAATTGATGGCTCTGTCTGCATTGATCCCGAAACGTTTTGCCACACCAATGGCATCGATATTGGCTCCCAGGAAAATAAATTCCCAGCCGTACTTTGTTTTTGCATTTTCCACCATCTTCTTCACCTTGTCATAGGAATATCTCCGGCTGGCATTTTCCATCCCGTCCGTGGTGACGATAAATAAGGTCTTCTCCGGCCGGTCTTCTTCCCTGGCGTACTTATGCACATTTCCGATGTGGTGGATGGCTCCGCCCAGGGCATCCAGCAAAGCAGTGCACCCTCTTACATAGTACTGTTTGTCATTCATGGGTTCCACTTTAGCGATGGGGACTCTGTCATATAGAACCTCCCTGTCGTCATCAAAAAGAACCGTGGAGATATAGGCCTCCCCTTCCTCCTTCTTCTGCTTCTCGATCATGGAGTTGAATCCGCCGATGGTATCCGCCTCCAATCCACTCATGGAACCACTTCTGTCTAAAATAAAAACTACTTCTGTCAGATCTTTACGCATATTCATTTCCTCCTTTTTTCTTTCTTGACCCCATTATAGACCAGGAAAATAAAAAAACGGTCGCTTGCAAAGCGACCGCTCATTATCAGGAAATGATACATGGCAGACCATGTTCTTCCAGCTGAATATCCAGCTCAATCATGTCATAGATTTCATTTTCGATAAAGTAGGAAAATATGATGTCCGTCATATCGCAGGGTGAGAGGGCATATCCCGCCCGGGCCAGCAGGTCCCTGGTCTCATCCATATTCAGTCTGGCACCCACGCAGAGGCACAGGGCAGTTCTCTTTTTGGGATGATAGTCTTTATTGTTCTTGATCTTGGAAAACACTTTCTTATCTACGATAGCGTTTTTCCAGACATCAGAATTGCTCAGCCCTTTGGAATCAATCAGATAAAGCAGATACTCTGAGAAGGAATCGGCCATATGGACAAAACGTTCTTCCAGCTTCTCCTCCAGATTCGCCAGCATATCATCATAGTCATGCATTTCCTCTTTCATGCTGCCACAAGCCGGCATAGGTTGGAGATGCTGGGCTTCTTCTCTTCTCTTTCCGGGTCGTCTCAGCTGAAACCGCCGTTTTTCTTGGCTTTCCCGGGCAACGCTTTCCCTGCCCATCAGGTCCGAAGTGTATTCTTCCCTTCTCTTTTCTTCTATATAATTGCGGTCAATGTATGTCTCCAGGTCCGGGTAAAGCTTTGCTCCTAATCCAGTGGCCTTGTCGTCAAATACCACCAGATAGATCATCATTTCATTTTCCAGTAAAAAGGCATGGATCTCATCCACTGCGATCCGCATCCCTTCCTCCTTGGGATAGCCGAATCCTCCGGTGGAGATAAGGGGAAATGCGATGGACCGGATGCCCTTATCCTTTGCCAGGTCCAGACTCTTTCGGTAGCAGGAACGCAGTTTTCCCTCCTCCCCCTGCCCTCCGTCTGTATATAGGGGACTGACGGCATGGATGATATATCTTGCCGGCAGGTCAAATCCCGGTGTCAGGAATACCTCTCCCTCCTTCACCGCACCGAACTTCTCCCTCCGATACTCCAACAGCCGGTCATATCCCGCTGCCTGATACACGGCATAATCACAGCCGGAGCCTACGGCAACCTGTTCATTTGCCGTGTTGACGATAGCCTCCGTGTTCATCTTTGTTATATCATTTCGAACAATCTTGAATGGCATGCTCTCACTCCTTTTTCATATACGAATACGATACCCTATTTTCACGGCCTCGTCAATTTTGCAGCTGTCAGCATCCTGACATCCTCCGCCTTGTTCTCCTCTGCATGTTTATGTATAATGATTATTAAATATACTACATCTATCACAAGGAGGAAACACTGTGGGAAAGAAATCGACCAGAGAAAACAAAAATATCTACCAGCTCTACCGGGAGGAACAAGGCCTGACCAGGGAGAAAGCCAGCGAATTAATGACCGGCATCTCCCCCGCCCGGATTGAAAAATTCGAATACGAAACCCAGGAACCCACTCCTTACGACATCATCCAGATGGCTGACGCCTACAAACATCCCGATCTCTGCAATTATTATTGTTCCCACCGCTGCGAAATCGGCCAAAGGTACGTCCCGGAGATTGAAGTGAGCGAGCTGTCCACCATCATCCTGGAAACCATCGCCAGCCTGAACGAAATCAACCCTCTGACCGGACGTCTGATCCAGATCACAAGGGACGGCAAGATCACCGACGATGAAATCGAAGACTTTGCCTTCATCAGCACCAAGCTGGATGAGATTTCCCTGGCCATTGACTCCCTGAACCTCTGGGTGGATAAAACCGCCAGTGAAAATAACCTGAACATGGACCTGCTCCGGGCAGAAAAAGAAAAACTGAAAAATAATAAATAATCTTTAAAATATTTTCAAAAAAACTGATCTTTTCATCTTTCTTTCATCTTGACATGATATACAAGAGGCATAAAGGGGTCAGACCCCATTTGGGACCCGATTTTGGAGGATATTCTCATGAGGATACTGGTGGTGGAAGACGAGCGTGGATTAAACCGTGTTCTTACCAAACATTTAAAAAACAACGGATACAGTGTGGATTCCTGTGAAGACGGGCGGGAAGCAATCGAGTATCTGGATCTGGCAGTTTATGATCTGGTCCTTCTGGATGTCATGCTTCCCGGCATGAGCGGATGGGATATCCTTCGTTATATCCGGGAGAAAAACATGGATACTTCCGTCCTGATGCTGACGGCCCTGGACTCCACCGAGGATAAAGTGAAGGGTCTGGATGGAGGGGCGGATGATTACCTCACAAAACCCTTTGCCCTGGAAGAATTGCTGGCGAGGATCCGGTTGGCAACCAGGAAGCAGCGGGGAAACCGTAATAACATATATACTTTGGCTGATCTCTCTGTGGATTGCCATCGCCGTGCGGTCAGCCGAGGGGAGAAAGAGATCATTCTGTCAGCCAAAGAATTCTCCATGCTGGAGTACCTGATTGCCAACCAGGGTATCGTTCTGAGTCGGGAGAAGATATTGAATCATCTCTGGGATTATGATTATGAAGGTTCTTCCAACATGATTGATGTCTATATCCGCCACCTCCGCAAGAAGATTGATCAAGACAGTGATGTTAAGCTGATCCATACTGTCCGGGGAGTGGGATATGTGATGAGGGAACCGTCATGAAGAGATTATCTATCAAGTCAAGGGTCGCTCTCTGGTATGCCTTCTCCTTTCTGCTGATCATTCTCCTGGTAGGCGCCCTGCTTCTGGCAGCTGGGGACAGTCTGATCATAAAGGAACGGAAATCCATCCTTACCTCCGTCACCGACCGGGCTCTGGAAGACGTCAGAATCATACAAGGAACGCTATCTATCGATAACGATATCGATTATTACAGTGATGGCGTCTACGTAGTTTTGTGCCAGGATAACGGGACCCTGCTCTCCGGTCTGGAACCGGCAGGTTTCCCTGAATCTACAATCTTTGAGGCAGATCATATCCGTAAAATTAAAAATGAGGATTCCTCCTTCTATGTGTATGACCGGCTCATTGAGAATCAGAAGATCGGCAAGATATGGGTCCGAGGCATCACTTCCGCCCGTCTTCAAGACATAGCTCCTTCCGCCATCCGGATGCTGACCGGTTTTCTGGTCGCTCTTCCCATCCTATTTCTGATTGCCATGGCAGGGGGCTGGCTCCTGACCAGACAAGCCTTCTATCCACTGACCCGGATCATCGATACCGCGGAAAAAATCAGACAGGACGGAACACTGGATCAGAGAATTGGCCTGGGAAATCCGGAGGACTCCGATGAAATAAAACGCACCGCTGCCATATTTGATGAGATGATGGACCAGATAGAAAAGGATTTCGAGATGGAAAAACAATTCACCAACGATGCAAGCCACGAACTGCGTACCCCCATCTCCGTCATCCTGGCCGAAAGCGAATATCTTTTACAAAATTTATCTAATAATACTGGAATGGGGTCTGACCCCCTGCAAGGGTCTGACCCCCTCCCCCTACAAGAGTCTCTCCTGGAGATCCACAGCCAGGCTAAGCAGATGTCTTCCCTGGTTTCCCAGCTTCTGGCTATAGCCAGGGCGGACAGGCATATTGATCAGCTAAAAAGAGAACTCACAGATATTTCCCTTCTGGCTGAGGAAGCTGCTGACCGTTATTTTAAGGATGCGCAGCGCCGGGAGATCCGATTGGAAGTCGAGGCGGAGGAATGCTGCTACATGGACTGTGATCCGGTATTTATGAGGCAGGTCTTTGATAATCTGATCGACAATTCTCTAAAATACGGAAAAACCGGTGGAAAAACGATTCTGACCGTTTATCAGGATCAGGCCGGAATCCATGTCATCATCGAAGATGACGGCATCGGTATGGCAGCAGAAGAACTTCCCAGGATCTGGAAGCGGTTCTACCGGATTCATCCGGTCTGCACCCCGGATTCTGCGAACTCCCCGATGTCTGTCCAGTCCCTGGCCAAAGAGGATCAGGCACGAAGCATGGGATTGGGACTTCCCATGGTCAAATGGATCGTGGAGGCCCACGGAGGTTCCATCTCCGTGGACAGTGAGCCCGGTTTGGGATCCGGCTTCCATCTTCTATTCCCGGTCAGCAGTCCCGTAAATTAATAACAGATTCCATCGAAATCTGATGCGATAAGAAAGGGTTCAAAAGAACGATGAAGAAAGAACGTAATCCATTTATTTTTCCTGCGCTGGGTATGATTGTCGTACTCCTGATTGCCGTCTTTGTCTTCCACCGTTTCAGTCGGGCGGACGATAAAGCGGTAGGCCTTTCCCTGGAGGAAGCCAAACACATTGCCTTGAATGATGCCGGGGAGCAGTCGGATCAGGTTACTTATACCAAGGCAAGCCTGGATCAGGATTCGGGCATCCCCATCTATGAGATAGATTTTTATACGGATAACAACAATTACGAATATGACATCAGCGCCCAGACCGGCAACATCCGGGACAAGGATATCACAGTCCATCAGAAAGAGACTTCCACCGGCTCCCGGCAGCAAAAGGAGACCGGGCAAGTCTCCACCCAGGACCAGGGGAGTCCCACAGAAGTGATCGGTGTTAAGAAGGCGCAATCCATCGCTCTGGCTGCAGCCTCCCTGAAGGAAAGCCAGGTCACCTTTACCAAATCCAATCTGGAGACGGAAGACGGGAGTCTGGTCTATGAGATAGAATTCTCCAGAGACAATCAAAAGTATGAATATGATGTGGATGCCCGCACCGGAGCAATTCTGTCTTATGATATCGATCGGCAAGAGAAGCTTCCGGCCAGATCCACAGCTAACGACCGGGACATGGATGACGATGATGATGCTGACGATGATGACAGCGACGATTTTGAGGATGATGATTAACCCATCGCATTCCTTATCGTATTAATTAGTAAGAGAATAAAATTATATATCAATTATATAAAAACCAAAATAAGGAGGATAGAATTTATGAAGAGTTTAACCGGTAAATTAACATTATTGACCGGCTCCCTGATGATGGCCGGCTCCCTGTTCCTGGCAGATCCTGTCCTGGCAGCCTCCACGGCCCCGAAAGTGGATTCCGTAAAGTATGAAAACAGCAAGAAGATCGAAGTGGAATTCAAGGGAAAGGTTCAATACAATAACCCTGGCATCTCCGTCACAGATTCCAAGGGAAATCCTTATGCCGCCACCATCGTGGAAGCAGACGATGACGACTTCACATTCCGGATTGCCAG
Organism: uncultured Lachnospiraceae bacterium; assembly: GCA_946538445.1. Taxonomy (GTDB): domain Bacteria; phylum Bacillota; class Clostridia; order Lachnospirales; family Lachnospiraceae; genus Anaerobutyricum. The sequence continues at coordinate 12,078 of CAMNGO010000009.1, read as the reverse complement.
CCCCAAGAAAGGTATGACCTACACATACACTATCAACAATGTAGCGAAGCTCGGATCGGGTGAGTATACCACTGTAAAAGGCACATTCCGCATAGCAGGAAAGAAAGAAGTTCTCGTGGAGGACGTGGATTACGACAGAGAAGATAAAGAAGTAAACATCGAATTCCAGGGAAAGGTAAAGTGGAAAAACGCAAAAGTCACCATCAAGGATTCTGCCGGCAAGAATTATGTCAAGAAAATTAATGAGAAGGACAACGATGAGATTGAATTAAAAGTAAAAGGCCTTACCACAGGTAAGAAATACACCTACAAGATCACCGGCGTTGCCCGCAAGGGAAGCAACAAATACAAAACCGTAAAAGGATCTTTCAAACCATGAAATGATTTCTTTACCCATAAAAAATCAGGGAAGGGTTCATCCCTTCCCTGATTTTATTATGGTCTGATACAATTATGTTCTGGTACAATTATGGCCCGATATTTTTATTTCTCCTGTCCGAATAATTCCGCCACTTTGACCAGTTCATCCCGGATCTGGATATGCTGCGGGCAGACCTCTTCACATTTGCCACATTTGATGCACTCCACCGCTTTCTTCTCTTTTACAAACTCCCACAGGTCAAAATCTTCGAAGAAATGTGTCCGGTGCTCTCCCAGATTATGCAGGAGATACATGTCAAAATACCCGGCCCCGGTCCGCTCCAAAGAGGTCTCAAACTGACGGATGGCATCCTCTTTGGTCTTGCAGTTGATCCATGCCGCATTCTTGGTGGCCAGCTGATAACTCTCTCTCGGATACCGCTCTACCAAAGCCTGACGCGTAGCATCCTCGGAGCCGGCGTAGGCCCATGCAGTATCAAAATAGGTAAATCCTGCCTCCATGAAGGCATCTACCATATCTTTCACCTGCTCGATATCGATGGCGTCCCCTTTCTTCGGCAGACGCATCAATCCAAATCCAAGTTTTTTTATTTCTTTTTCAAAGAAACTCATTAATCAATCTCCTGTACTTTCAGCATATTTGTAGTTCCGGATCTTCCGATCGGGACGCCTGCCGTGATCACTGCGGTATCCCCGGACTTCAGATAGCCATGCTCCTTGGCTGCGGAGATGGCACGGTCGATGAGAACGAATACTTCCCACTCCTCCCCGAGAAGCAGAGGTTTCACACCCCAGGACAGGTTCAGCTGGCGGCATACCTTCTCGTTGATGGCACAGCCGATGATAATACAGCCCGGACGATAACGGGAAATCATCCTTGCTGAGAAGCCGGACTGGGTCACTACCACGATTGCTTTGGTATTCAGGTCATAAGCCGTAGAGCAGGTGGAGTGGCAGACTGCGTCCGTGATTCCCGGGTTGGAATATGGAGTACGTGTACGGAAACGTGATTTATAATCGATCGCTCTCTCCGCTCTTTCCGCAATCTTGGACATGGTTTTCAAAGCCTGAACCGGATAAGCACCATTGGCCGTCTCACCGGAAAGCATGAGTGCGCTGGTTCCATCGAAAACCGCATTGGCCACATCCGTGGTCTCAGCTCTGGTCGGTCTTGGATTCTTCATCATGGAATCCAGCATCTGGGTGGCAGTGATAACGATCTTACCAGCCGCAAATACCTTGCGGATGATCTCTTTCTGGATGATCGGAACTTCTTCCTCCGGGATTTCCACACCCATGTCGCCACGGGCAACCATGATACCGTCCACCACTTCTATGATGGCATCAATATTTTGCACGCCCTGATTATTCTCAATCTTGGCGATGATATTGATATTTTCCCCACCTCCGTCTTTCAGGAGCTGGCGGAGTTCCATGATGTCTTCCCTGGTTCTGGTAAAGGAAGCTGCGATGAAATCTACATCCTGCTCAATGCCGAAGAGGATATCGGATTTGTCTTTTTCACTCAGATAAGGAATCTTAAGCTCTATTCCGGGCACATTGATCCCCTTCCGGTTGGAAACCGCACCGCCGTTCTCCACCCTACAGTGGATATCTTCACCTTCCACCGACAGAACGGTCAGTTCAATCAGTCCGTCATCCACCAGAATCTTGGTTCCTTCTTCAACTTCATTCGGAAGGTTTGCATAGGTGATGCTTACAATCTCATTGGTCCCTTCCACATCTCTGGCAGTCAGGGTGAATTCCTGACCGACTTCCAGAGTTACTTTTCCCTCTGCAAAGAGCCCGGTACGGATCTCCGGCCCTTTCGTATCAAGAAGGATAGCCACAGGGGTCTTCAGTTCCTCCCTCAGCTCTTTGAGCTTGTCCATCCTGGCTTTCTGCTCCTCATGGGTTCCATGGGAGAAGTTGAATCTGGCCACATCCAGGCCATTTTCAATCAGCTGCCTTAATACGTCGTCCCGGTCTGTCGCCGGCCCTAATGTACAGATAATCTTTGTTTTTCTCATGTGTCTTCCCCTTTTTCGTTCTTTGTTGTTAGGTTATATATGTATTATTTCAATCGGATCCATCCCATTCAATCGGAATCGTCTTGACTATTCCGGAATCTTGCACACATCGATCCATTCCTTGCTGCCGGATAAAGCTTCCAGCTCCTCCAGGCTCAGTTCCACGGCGCTGTTGCTGCTTCCACAGGCCGGGTATACGGTCTGGAACCTCTTTAGGGATTCGTCCAGGTAGACCTCCACCCCGTCTTTTCTGCCAAATGGACAGACACCGCCCACATCATGGCCGATCATTTCATTTACTTCTTCCCTGGAAAGCATCTTGGCCTTCTTATGAAAATATCCTTTATATTTGGAATTATTGACTTTGGCATCCCCGGCACAGATTACCATCACCGGCCGGTCATCCACCAGGAAAGTCAGCGACTTGGCAATCTTCTCCGGCTCTGTTCCCACTGCGATGGCCGCAAGTTCCACCGTCGCACTGGAAACATCGAAGATCTTCACTCTGTCCCCGTAGCCTCTCTCTTCCAGGTAGCTTTTTGCCTCTTCCAGGCCCATCTGTATCATCTCCCATCTCACATTACATCCTGTATCATAATTATATAGTATCTATCGTGAAATGAGAACTCCCGTTTTACTTTTTTTATCGGATTATGTTAGAATGAATCCACATGATCTGATAAGAATAAAATGAATGTAGGAAAATGGAAATTATGAACAAAAGCAATCCTCATAACACTATGTACAACAAAGAAAAAAAAGCCTCCCAAGGAGGCTTTCCAGCTAATAAAAAACTTCTGTATACCATGATCACTATCCTGATCATGGCCGTTATCTTTATCCATTCCGCCATGCCGGCAGACCTGTCCTCCAGGGAAAGCGGTCTGATCTCAGGCTTTCTGGCAGATTATCTGCATCTGAATCCCGAGGTGGCATCTTTTCTGATCCGCAAATGTGCACATTTTACCGAGTACATGATCCTTGGAATCAGCCTCCTGTTTACCATGGGTGAATACCTGACAAGCAACGGTGCTTTCTCCCGGCCGCTTATCCTCAGCAGCTGGGGGATCGGAACATTCTATGCCGTGACGGATGAGATCCATCAGCTCTTCTCCCCTGGCAGGAGCTGTGAATTCAGAGACATGTGCATCGACTGTGCCGGCGTGCTTACCGGCATCCTGCTCATCTGTATCTACAGGAAAATGAAAGCAGGCAATGCCGGATCCTGAGAATCCCGGAAGCTTATCTGCTCCACAGATAGCAGTAAGCCTGGGTTCTGGCGGCAAATCGTTCTCTTTTCAGCAGATCTCTGACTTCTTCTTTGGAATACCATCCGGACTCAATCTCCTCGAAGTCGGAATCACTCTTCCGAAAATGCCCCCCTGCGACACCCACCACACAGACATTTTTCTCATTGGAAAAACCCACAGCACTGTAGCTCTCTCCGATAAAGTCTCTGATCTCAAGGATATCCAGGCCGGTTTCCTCCGACAATTCCCTCCTGGCTGCCTCTTCCGGCGTCTCGCCGGGGTCAATGAGGCCTGCGGGGAAATTATAAACCCACTCGCCTACAGCCAGCCGGTATTCTTTATTGATGAGAATCCTTTCTCCGGACGCATCCTCCATGATCAGGACCACCGCGTCCGGTTTCTTATCGTGAAGCTGGGAGAAGTCCCGGAGGTCCTTATCCCTGCTGATCATCTCATATACTTTGTCCTGGCCATGAACAGTCTCATAGCACAGATCGTATCTGGTGATGAAGGCACCCTCTTCCCTCTTGATCACTTCTTTGAATTTCATGTATGTACACTCCTTCTCTATATCTCAAGCAACATCGCCTGACAGATCAGATTTCTCTTAACTATCAGGCCGGATTCCGGTATCTTACTGATGGCCGCAGAATCAATATACTTATAAAAATGACGATTCCTGTGGTCCACAGACTGACAGGATAGACGGCCATGATAGTGGCAAAAGAGGGGTGCCTTGGAAACACCGCCATGATCCATAAGATCCGGATCCCGCATATCCCGGCCAAAGCGATCCCCGCAGGAACCAGGGAAAGGCCGAATCCTCTAAGGTAGCCGGAGCCAACCTCCTGCAGTATATTTAAAATATAAGCGAAGAAAATATAGCGAAGCCTCACCATTCCGGACCGGATCACCTCCGGATCACTGTTGAACAGAGAAAGCAGCTGATGGCCAAAAATCAGAATCAAGAGACAGGTTATGGCTGTAAAACAATAATCCAGCAGCAGGCAGTCTATGAAAGCCTTCCTGCACCGGTCCGTCTTCCCCGCACCGTAATTCTGCCCCACGATGGTGGTGCAGGCCTGCCCGAAGGAATTGATCATGTAATAAGCCAGGATCTCCAGGTTAAAGGCTGCGGAAGACCCCGCCATGACGGTCGCTCCCAGACTGTTAATGGCAGCCTGGATGATGATGTTGGCCAGGGAAAACATGGAGCTCTGCAGACCGGCAGGAATCCCGATCCTCAGAATTTTAGCCAGCACACCCATATCCACCTGAAACTCACGGAATCGGAACTGAATCTCATCCCCCGAGCGGTTTAGTTTGTAAAACAGGTAAGCAGAGCTTACCAGATTGGAGATTGCCGTCGCCATGGCCACCCCGTCCACGGACCGGTGAAAAGCCAGCACAAACAGCAGGTTCAGCAGAACATTGATCACTCCGGAAGCGGCCAGGGCCACCAGGGGAGTCCTGGTGTTCCCCCTTCCTCGGAAGATCGCCGCTTCAAAGTTATACAGGAGGATCACCGGCATGCCCAGCAGATAAATCCTCAGATAGAGGACTGCCATATCGAACACTTCCGGGGGGACTCCGGTGAGCATCAGAATCTTAGCCGCAAAGATCTCCCCCAGGATCATGAGGAAGAACCCTCCTGCAAGAGCGATCAGCAGGGAGGTGTAGAGGGTTTTATGGATCTCTTCCCTGTCTCCCTTTCCCACAGCATGGGCTATGATCACATTGCTGCCCAGGGAGATGCCGATAAAGAGGTTGACCAGGAGGCTGATAATGGCACTGTTGCTGCCGACGGCCGCCATGGCTTCCTTACCTACAAAGCTCCCGACCACAGCCACATCGGCCGCATTGAAGAGCTGCTGCAGGATCCCGGTAGCCGCCAAAGGAAGCGCATACAGCAAAACCTTGCCGGCCAGGGGGCCTTCCATCATATTTATATTTTTGTTTCTATTCATTTCAACAACACTTCTTCTCAATCATCATAGATGATCTTTATTTCACCAGAAAATCCATAGCCTCCAGATACCCGTCGGTCCCATGACCCGTGATCACGTCTTTGCAGGCCGGACGGATATAGTTGGTCTGGCGGAATGCATCCTTGTCCTCGTCCCACAGATGTACTTCCACAGTGGGGATGTCAGCAATCCGCAGGGCATCCAGCATGGCCAGACTGGTATAAGCATAGGCTCCCGGATTGATTACGATGCCATCCATCACACCATAAGCCTTCAGGATCTTATCCACCAGGTCACCCTCATGGTTGGACTGATAACATTCCACTTCCACTCCCAGCTCCATGGCATGGACCTGTATCTTACGATACAGTTGGTTATAGCCGATGTAGCCATAGATATCCGGTTCACGGATTCCCAGCATATTCAGGCAGGGTCCGTTAATCACCAGCAGTTTCTTCTTATTTTCCAGGACACGGAGGATCTTATCCGTCACGATATCCGCAGACAGATGATTGGTCACATGTACGTCGCAGACAGATTTATAGATGGGATAGCGCGCACGGAAAAGCCCGTAAATCTTCTCAACCGTGTTTGCCAGAGGTCTGTCATCTGTCGGTGTAATCTGGTCCAGCGGACGGTCCAGGAAGATAACCAGCCCGTTCTTCTTCAAAGCCTCCACGTTTTCTTCCCGCATCACTGCTCCGCCGCCGGTGGCGATGATCAGCTCATGCTCCAGAGCGACCTCGCGGACTACCTCTGATTCCACATCCCTGAAATAGCTTTCGCCTCTCCCGGCAAAGATATCGGTGATCTCACACCCTTCTTTGGCGATGACCAGACGGTCGGTATCCTTCAGTTCCTTGCCGAGCCGCTCAGATAGCAGAGTCCCCACGGTTGTCTTTCCCACCTGGGACATACCGACCAGAACGAGATTTCTCCTCTCATTCAGGATCTGCCGGTATATGGTCTCTGTTTTCTCATCTTCAAAAGAGGCGGTAAGGAAACGTTCCATCGCATAGATTGCCTGAGCTACAAGGAAATATAGTCCCCCCTCCACGGGGATGCTTCTTTTTTCAGCCTCCAGCACCAAAGCGGTCCGCAGAGGATCCCATATGGTCTCCACCACTCCCTCGATTTTGGGAAACCGCCCCAGGTCCACCGGACAATCCTCAAGATTGGGATTCATTCCACAGGAAGTGGTCTGAATGAGAATCTCCGCATCGGCACACTCCGCATAGGAGGACTCATCCATCTCCCAGCTTTCATTCCCGTCCCCGGGAATCTGGAAAATGTGTGACGCCCCTTTATCCGTGGCCAGAATCCGGGCAATTCCTCCTGTCTCACCGTCCCCCAGGATCAAAACTTTTTTCCCCTGCAGGTCCAGTCCCATCTTCCGCAGCACTGACTCCAGAGCGGCATACTCCGTGTGATAGCCTGTCAGATGACCGTCCCGGTAAATGACGGTATTGACGGATCCTGCCAGTTCCGCCTCCCGGCTGAAATTCTCCACATAAGGAAGAACCTTCTCCCGGTACGCCTTGTCCACAAAAGCCCCCAGAAAAACCGCTTCTTTCATAAAAGCGTCCACTTTCTCCGGTGCCCTCTCCCACATATCGTATTTATCTTTTCCGATCTTATCAAATATCTTCTGTAATAATGTGCCGGAGAGTTTTTCTCCCAATAAGCCGTATGCCATGTCATCCTCCCGTTGTTTTTATCCATTCCTTCCGTCAAATACGTCAGAACATACTGACATATGTAAACTACATACAACGATTCTTCTGCTTTGTCAAGTGTCCCTTTTTATCATCGAACTTTTGTTCGATTTTCTATTGACAGATCCGTCACCGGGATGTATTATAACATCACAAGTTGCGTTATTTGCGAAAGTTCGGCAAGATGCGAAGGCATCTGCAGAAAGGCTGGAAGAGAGAAATGGAATTCAGTGAAAAGATCAGGAATGCACGTATTGCAAAGAGCATGTCACAAAAGGAACTGGCGGAGATTACCGGCTTGTCCCTGCGGACCATACAGAATTATGAGCTTGGGACCCGTCTCCCGAAAAAGAAGGAGACTTACAACGTCCTGGCAGACGCCCTGGAGATCCGTGAGGAAGTCCTCCTGGATAAGAACGCTTCCTTCATCCTCCGCGCCAATGAGCGCTACGGAAGCCGGGGGGCCAGGCAGGCCTGGGACATGGTCTCCGACCTTGCATCCATGTGGGCCGGCGGCGAGATGGATGAGGAGGATATGGATGCAATCATGCAGGCCATGCAGGAGGCTTACTGGGAAGCCAAGAAGAAAAACCGCAAGTACATTCCAAAGAAGTACCGGAGCGAGGAGGATGTCTGATTCCCATGGATAATCGAGCCTTTTCCCTTCCCGGGATATTGATTGCCGAACACGGGACCCGCGATCCATTTAAGCTGGCAGAACAGCTGGGTGTCTGTGTCCGTCACATTCATATGAAGCGGCAGAAGGGATTCTGTACCAATGTATTGAACAATTATTATATCCACATCAATGAGAATCTCAGCCCACAGATGCAGAGGATGACCTGTGCCCATGAGTTGGGGCATATCCTTCTTCACAAGGATCTCCTGCGCAGGGCAAAGGGCGGTCAGTTCCGGCGGATCGTCGAGATGGAGCTTTTCGATATCACCAGCAGTACCGAGTACGAGGCGAACCTGTTTGCCGCCAACCTGCTGATCGATGAGAAAGCCCTGACCGAGATGCTCCGGGACGGGTGGGACATCGTATCCATCGCCTCCTCCCTGGATGTCAATGTTAACCTGCTTGCTCTTAAGCTGGCCGAGATGAAGAAGAGCGGCACCGATCTCCGGATTCCTTTTACTCCGGACAGGCGGTTTATGGGTAAGATTGAAGACCGGGCGGATTCTCTCTAAGGAGTGAGTCAGGATGAAGCAGACGGGAGAACCTGGAGAAGTCTATATCGCCATTGATATGAAATCTTTCTACGCCTCCGTGGAATGCGTCGAAAGGGGTTTGGATCCTCTGAAGGCGAACCTTCTGGTTGCAGATCCCACCAGGTCCGATAAGACGATCTGCCTGGCGGTTTCCCCCTCTCTGAAGGCCATCGGAGTTCCTTCACGACCCAGGCTGTTTGAGGCCAGACAGGCCATCCGGAAATACGAGCGGCAGCGCCATACCCGGGTGGATTATTACACAGCAGTTCCCAGGATGGCACTCTACGAGCAGGTCTCTGCCCAGATTTATTCCATCATTCTCCGCTATGCAGCTGCTGAAGATGTCCATGTCTACTCCATCGATGAGTCTTTTATCTACTGCAGTCCCTACCTCCATTATTACAGGGAGGAGGCAGACAGGCAGCAGGTTCACCCCGCCCACGTCATGGCCATGACCATCATCCGGGATGTCTTAAAGAACACCGGCATCACAGCCACCGTAGGCATCGGCACCAACCTGTATCTGGCCAAGGTCGCCATGGATATCGTGGCCAAAAAGGCCCCTCCGGACCAGGACGGCGTAAGGATTGCAGAGCTGAACGAGGATTCCTACAAATACCTTCTCTGGGATCACAAACCGCTGACAGACTTCTGGCAGATTGGTCCCGGAAAGGCCCGGAGGCTTCAGAATGCCTACATGTTTACCATGGGAGAAGTGGCGGAGAGGAGCATCTACGACGAAGAATGGTTCTACCGCACCTTCGGCATCGACGGAGAGATCCTCATCGATCATGCCTGGGGGATCGAACCGGTGACCATGAAGGACATCAAAGGATATCACACCGGCTCCCACTCCCTCTCCAACGGGCAGGTCCTGGCCAGACCCTACCCCCATGAGGAAGCCAGGGTTGTCTTCGCAGAGATGATCGATGTGCTGTGCTGTGATATGTATTCCAAAAATATACTCTCTGACTGTTTCACCTGGTCAGTATCCTATGACTGGAAGTCCCTGGAGGTATGCCCGGACTACGAAGGTCCTGTCTCCATTGATTTTTATGGAAGGCTGCACCCCAACCACAGTGTCGGGACCATACGTCTCCCTGAGAAGACGAATTCCTGCGACCTGATCTCCTCCTCTCTTCTGAGGCAGTTTGATCAGAAGACAGACTCCCGCCTCCTCTTCCGCAGGATAAACATCAGCGCTGTTGATATCCGTATCGATGATGGGGTATATCAGCTGAATCTGTTCACAGATTATGAGGTTCTGGAGAAGGAGAAAAAGATCCAGGCTGCCATGATGTCTATCCGGAAGCGTTACGGTAAGAATGCCGTGATCAAAGGATTGAATCTGAGGAAAGGCGGTACAACCCTGGAGAGGAATCAGCAGATCGGAGGCCACAAGGCGTGAAAGGAGCCACCGGAGGGGAGGAATTATTGTGCAAGACAGATCATTATTACATCATACCGGTTACTCCGAGGTCGGATCCATGTCCATGCCCCCGGATTTCAAATATCGGGACACCTACTTTCACGGGCGTCCCCGGCACGAACCTCTCTCCCGCTTTCTCATCCGCCATCCCTCCATGTCCTGTTCCAGAAGGGCCAAATTATTCGCTCCCTTTGAGGCATTGAAATATTTCGGGGACCGGATAGAGAGCAAGGAAGTTGTGTATGTAAGAAAAAAAGAACTGAGCAGAGAAGAGCAGGATAATCTGAACAGGAAGCTACAGCTTCTTCATTCCATGCTTTATGTGCACAGCGGTTCCCGCAGAAAGAGTCCCGTCCCGGTTACCGTCACCTTCTTTTCGCCCTGTAAGGATACGGAGCATGAGGCTTATGGTTCCGGCGGAAGCTATGAGAAGATTACCGGTAAGGTACATCGGATTGATACCCGTATCACCAACTCGATCCAGATAGAGGAGACAACAATCCCCCTTTCCGATGTGACAGACATCAGCGGAGATCTGTTCCGTGCTTTGGATAACCGGGAAAGAAAAAATTATAGAATTTAGGGAGAATAAACTATGTGTACCAGATATCTTATGGAGTTATCTCCGGAATTACGCCCCATTATAGAGGCTGCCCGCAATTCTTCCCTGACGGGAAAGATGGTGGATCAGCTGGGAAAAGCTCTTAAGACACAAGGAGAAGTCCGTCCTACGGATATGGTGCCTGTCATTGCACCGGACAAAAAGGGAATAAAACAGATCTATCCCATGATCTGGGGTTTCTCCTTCCCGGGAATGGACCGGCCCATCGTCAATGCCAGGGTAGAAACCGCCCCGGAAAAGCCCTCTTTTAAAGAAGAATGGAAAAAAAGACGCTGTATCATACCAGCGTCATACTACTTCGAATGGGATCATATACAAGTTGGAACCCGCCTGAAGGTAAAAGATAAATATGCCATCCAGCCCAGGAATCAACAGGTCACCTGGCTTGCCGGCCTCTATCGCATCCAGCAGACGGATACCGGCTTCCAGTACCCTGTCTTCACGGTCCTCACCAGAAAGCCTTCCATGGATCTGGAGAAAATTCATGACAGGATGCCCGTCATCCTCGCGGAGGATGCCATAGCGGATTGGATCAATCCTGCCACTTTCGTGTCCGACGTAAAAAGAATCGCCGAAAACAGCCTCACAGACATGATTATCGAGAAGTGTTGAGATCAAGTCTCTCAAAAACATACTCCGTATCAGAAGATAAATCCTCCCGGAAGACATAACCCAGATGGTCAAACCCTTTGATCTCTTCCGGATCTTCGATGTGATTTTCAGCCATATAGCGGACCATCTCTCCCCTCGCCATCTTTGCATAGGTTCCCTTGGTCACCAGTTTGCCCTTGGACTGCTCACAAAATGTGATGGTAATATATCGGTCCCGGTCTCCCAGGTACTTTTCGACACATTTCGAATACTCTTTGGAGGCCAGATTAATGATGATGCCGCTTTCATCGCGAACCGCTTTATACAGGCGGTCCCCCCAGAAATCATAGAGATTCTTATGGTTTCCGATAGCAGCTTTTGCCATCATCTCTAACCGATAGGGAGTGACCCCATCCATGGGTCGCAAAGCCCCATAAAAAGCGGACAGAATCCTCAGGTGATTCTGCACATAGTCAAAATGACCGTATTCAAACACTGCAGGTGCCATATATTGGAAAGCGATTCCCTCATAAGATAAGATGGCCGGGGTCAGGCGGTGGTACAGGTCCATGTGATCCAGCCGGTCAAAATTCTGCGCGGCAATCTTATCATTGCACGCCCACAATTTCTGCAGGTCTTCATGGGACTGTTCCTGCATCCAGGCGAGAATCTCTTCCGTCTGCTCCAGGAAACAGGGCCTGGTGATGATGCCAACTCCCACATCATCGTTGATATTCATTTTTTTAGCCGGAGACAATATGATCTTCATCTGAGTTCCCCTTTCTTCTTGTATGACTTCCTTAATATCTCCGTCGCCTGCGCCTGGTTCTGCTCTTCAGATTGCGTTTAGCTGCCGCCTGCTGTGCCAGCAATTCAATCCG
>CAMNGO010000008.1 GCA_946538445.1 uncultured Lachnospiraceae bacterium | reverse complement strand
ATTTATCAAAATATTTGTCAGGGACTTCTTAAATAATATAAAATATTATAGCATATTAGCAGGTAATATAGATAAGAAAAAAAAGAATCTCAGAAAAGCAAATTATCTGAGATTCTTTTTCTGTTATTTTATCAAATACTGATTATTTTTTGTTTTGTTGGTCAATCTGACGACTCGTCGGAACCTATGACACTCTCCTCCTCAATCTCCTTGGAATGGGACTCCTCGGTGTCATCGGAATCTTTGCTGACGGATTGTTTCTTCTTTAAGGCTTCCCTCTCTGAGCGAAGGATATCTTTGATACCCTGAATATCCTCTTTCGTAACTTCATACCAGATATGATTTCCGTCCACATTCAGGATCCTGATATATTTGTCATACAAGGTCATGTAAAGTTTGTTGCTGTGAGAGTAATAGGTGTATGTCTTGGATTCCGGTTCGATTTCGCTGGAATCCACTTCCTGGTCCGCTTTGATCCCCTTTTTCTTCTTCCATTCTTTTTCTGCTTTATCCCGGCTGGATTTCACCTTTTTCAGACGGTTTACGTAGTTGGCCGTTTTTAAAACAGTAGCATTTTCATAGCATCTGCCCTTGGAATCCGTCATGATGGGGCTGTCTGCCATACGATGAAAGAGATTGGATGCCGGGTAGGGAGAACGGTAACGCAGGAAAGCATCCCCCATTATGGAAGCTCCCGGAACATAGTATACATTATTTGGCAAATCGGAAAACAGAACATAATCTGATTCATAGACCATGATCTCATAGACCGCATTGTCTTCATCAAAAAGGATGTATTGATAGACCGGTTGGAACTTCTCGATCAATGCTTCCGGAGTATATTTCGTAGTCCGGTTTGCCCGTTCACCGATATTGGTGCCTAATACAAAGAAACCCTCATCTTCGATAACCACACTCTCCTCCATGTCATCGGCAAAACCCACTTCCATTTTGACCAGGCTGTCCCTGGCAATCTTGGCCAGATATTTCTCTGCCCTTTTTTCTGCCTCTGAGACCTTCTCCTGACTGTCATTTGCTTTCTGGAGTTTTTCATTCTCCTTTTTCACTTTATTATATTTTTTCTGTAATTCCTTGTAATATTTTGATGACTCCACCTTTTTCTTGGATGGTTTACATCCGGTCATACAAACCATAGCCAGTATGAGGAGTGCAGTTATTAACAGAATCTTTTTGAATCTTTTGTTCATCATGCCTCTCTCCCGTCTTCTGAATCAGTCCTTTGTTTTTCTTTCCCCTTCTGCGTCCTGGAGACGGCAGAAGGATCAATGAATTCGAGGCGCCATTGATACCTGCCGTTTTCCGGATTTTTCTCATAATAGAAATAAGCGGAGAATTTATTTCCTTTCTTACTGACGCATCCATGGAAGCCCACTTTCCCGTGCTCCAGGAGGATCTTGACCATCTCATAGCTTACTTTCTTTCCGAAGGATGTGATGAAACGGTCATCTTTCCAAATCACAAACTTGCAGCCATTTCGCCAGTTTGAACATCCGAAGGCCCTCTCCGTCTCAACCACAGGAGAACCACACTCCGGACAGATCCCTGCCGGTTCTTCATGGAGGGGTGTCAGAGTCACCTTTCCTCCGAAAACCGTGTCATTTTTGATCTTGTCCACGGATTCACGGACAAACTCTTCGATCATATGGATGAAATCCGATTTTTGGAACTTCTTTTTCTCGATGTCAGACAAGGTCTTCTCCAGCCTTCCGGTATACTCAAGGTCAAAGAGGTCTCTGGCAGGAAATGTCTCAACGATGACCTTTCCCAGGTCAGTACATGTCAGGCTTTTTCCTTTGGCCTTAATGTAACCTGCGTCCTTCAGCTTCTTGATGGTCTCCGCCCTGGTGGCGGGTGTACCGATACTGAAGCCACTGAGGATCGCCATCATCATCTCCTCCGAGTCTTCCTCCTCGAATTTCTTCCCGCAGGTTTCCATCACTCTGAGCAGGGTCTTCTCCGTGTGATGCTTGGGTGGTTTTCGTTCCACCTCATTGACTTCCGCTTTGGTGAGGGTGACCACATCGCCTTCCTGCACCGGCGGAAGGGTAACTTCCTTGGAATCCACTCCTTCGATCAGCTTCCAGCCATATTCCAGCTGGATCTTTCCCTTCGCCACGAAGTCCCCCGGGAGTTCCACATCGGTCACACTCAGATGAAGGACCGTATCCTCAGCGACCGCCACCGGCATAAACTGTGCCAGAAAGCGATTCCGAATGGCCTCATAGACCAGCCGTTCCCCCTCGTTCAGGGATTTTGGAATCACATAGGTTGGTATGATGGCGGAATGGCTCTCCACCTTCTTGCTGTCGAAGACTCTCTTGGAGGTGTGGAAACGTATCTGATCTTCATGGGGATTTCCTTTTTTATGGATCTCCAGAACCTTCCTGGTCTTATCGATCAGACTCTCATCCAGCACGGAGCTGGCTGTCCTTGGATAAGTAATATATTTCTTCTCATACAGGTTCTGGGCAGTCTTCAGTACCCTGTCGGAAGTCCATCCCTTATATTTGCTGGTGATATAACCCTGCAGGTTAGACAGATTAAACAGGTAAGGCGCGTACTCCTTCTTCTGACTTACTTTCTTGGAAGTGATCCTGGCAGGGTGCCCTTCAATCCGGGACCGGATTTCTTCCAGCTCCTCCGGTTTATCGAACTTCTCATTCTCCTCCACATAATAGAAGCCGTCGAAGTTCTTCTTGTCCTCTGTCTCAAAGGTGCCTTTCAGCCGGTAGTATTTGGTGACCTGGAAGGCCTCGATCTCCTTATCCCTGTCATAGATGATCTTCAAGGTAGGCATGATCACCCGTCCCACATTCAGCAATTTTACGTTTTTTCCGGTTCGGAACTTAAGCGTCGCCACCGAAGTCAGGTTGATCCCGATCAGCCAGTCCGCGATCTGCCGTCCGAACCCTGCATCCTGGAGGGACTGCATCTGTTCATTTGGGATAAGTTCAGACAAGCCCCTGTTCACTTCCCGGGAGGTCCATTCACTTAAGAGGATCCTCTCCACCGGCTTCTCCGGGTGGATATAACCGATGATCTCATCTGCGATGATCTGTCCTTCCCGGTCATCATCCGTGGCGGAAATGATTCCCTCCACATCAGGGCGGTCCACCAGCCTGCGGATGATATCGAGCTGTCTCACCACACCGGCATCTGCCTGATCCTTCTTCTTGGGATCTGTTTTGATCTTGTATTGAAATTCCTCGGGGATAAAGGGAAATCTCTCGATCTTCCACTGTTTCATCTCCGGGTCATAATCCTTGGCATCATACAGCTGGAGAAGGTGGCCGAACGCCCATGTGATCACATAGTTCTCCCCTTCGAAATATCCATTTTTCCGAACAGCGGAGGTAGCGTCCGCTATATTTTTTGCAACGGACGGTTTTTCCGCTATGATAACTTTCTTCATAAATGCTCCTGATCAATAGATTAGCGTATCCATCGTTATATTGTATCAGATATCAGGTGATTGGAAAAGAGCATAGTTTTCCTGTGACCTTAAAGGTTCAATGTCTTTAGAACCTCTCTTATGCCGGATACGCCGAACAAGTCAATCCGGTCCCGGATGCCGGCTCCCAGCCCCTCCAGGTTGGTTGCAGGAAGGATGGCTCTGCTAAAGCCCATCTTCACGGCCTCTCGGAGTCTTTGTTCCACATGTCCCACTCCCCGGATCTCCCCGGTAAGTCCTACCTCCCCGAAGATGATGGTGCCGGGATGAACCGGCAGGTTGCGGTAGCTGGAAATCACCGCACATACGATTCCCAGATCCATGGCCGGTTCTGCCAGTTTGATGCCCCCGGCCACATTTACATAAGCGTCGCAGCCTCCCAGCTGCATACCGGCTTTCTTCTCCAGCACAGCCAGGAGCAGGTTCAGACGGTTGAAATCAATACCTACCGTGGTTCTTCTGGGTATGTTAAAACTGGTGGGAGATATGAGGGCCTGAATCTCGATCAGCAAAGGCCTGCTGCCCTCCATGGAACATACCACAACGGACCCGGCCTCATTCACAGGCCGGCCGTCCAGCATGATCTGAGAAGGATTGGACACTTCCATAAGGCCCCGTTCCCTCATCTCAAATACACCGATCTCATTGGTGGATCCGAAACGGTTCTTCACACCGCGCAATACCCGGTAAAGGGCATTCCTCTCCCCTTCAAAATATAAAACCGTATCCACCATGTGTTCCAGGGTCTTGGGACCGGCAACCACACCTTCCTTGGTCACATGCCCTACCAGGAATACGGCGATACCCTCTTTCTTGGCAACCTGCATGAGGACAGAAGTCACCTCCCGGACCTGACTCACGCTGCCGGCGGCAGAAGTGATGTCATCGGAATACATGGTCTGAACAGAATCCACCACCACCATGTCCGGTTTCTTCTCCCGGATCATATCTGCAGCTGCCTGGATATCTGTCTCACATAAGAGGAAGATCTCTTTTTGAAAATCCCCCAGCCGGTCCGCCCGCATCTTGATCTGTTTTAAAGATTCCTCCCCGGAGACATAGAGGACTGTCCGCCCTGCATTCCCGAGATTCCGGCAGATCTGCAGCAATAAGGTGGATTTACCGATTCCCGGGTCTCCACCTACCAGAGTGAGGGACCCTTTCACGATTCCGCCTCCCAGAACCCGGTCCAGTTCCGGCATACCGGAGGAAATCCTGTCTTCCTTTTCCATGGACACCTGAAAGATACCGGTTACCTTGGAAGGAGAAATCCCCCGGGTGGATTTCTTATCGCTTGTCCGGGTCACCCTCTCCTCCACCAGGGTGTTCCACTGTCTGCATCCGGGGCACTGTCCCATCCATTTGCTGGTTTCATATCCGCACTCTTTACAAAAATATACTGTCTTGCCCTTTGCCATCTCACTATTCCTATTCCCAGATTTTTCACATAGCAGAACAAAAGACCGCCTTTTTCAGACGGTCATTTGTAATCTTATAATTTTACCACGCGTACCTTAACATTTTCTCCTTCGTTAAGCTCGATGCTGAAGCTGATCTTTCCTCCGAGGCTTGATTTCATCTTTCCAATGTTGGTGTCATCCACATATACCTTGAACTCTTTCTCTGCTTCCAGTCCTAATGTGATCTCTATATCATCCTTTGACTCTACATCAAAAGAAAGCTGATTTTCGGAATCCTTGAAATTATGAACCGCAGAACCCGGTACTGACTCATATAAAACACTCCCGTTTCTCTCCAGTCGTGTAATCTCTCTGAATGTTTTTACTTTATAGGTATCTCCTTCAAATGCATAATCAGAAAGCTTTGTCTTCTGCCCGAGACTGTAATCTCCAAAGCAGAGCGTGCCGTTATCCTGTGCGATTAACTCTTTAACATTAGACATTTTTATTACCTCCACGCCTGAACTGTCTCACTCGTCAGGATATTATAATGATAATTTTATTATATCGGAAACGAGGATTATTTTCCACTAGAAAATACAGATGTCGGCCTCTTATTTATTACAGATGACAATCTTTCCATCCACGATGTCCAGATCTGTCACCCCGCCGTCCTTTATCCTTCCGCTCAGGTACTCTTCCGCCAAAAAGTCCTCCAGATAATCCTGGATGGCACGGCGGAGAGGTCTGGCACCATATTGGGGATCATAGCCTTTCTCCAGAAGATAGTCCACCACATTTTCGGAACATTTCAGGGTGAATCCCGGTGTCTCGGCCACTCTGGCTGTCAGTTCAGCCAGGAGGAGCTTCACGATCTCCCTCTGATGCGGCTTATCCAGGGACCGGAATACAAGGGTCGCATCGATACGGTTCAGGAATTCCGGTTTGAAGAGTTGCTTCACTTCCTCCAGAACAGAGGCTTTCATCTTCTCATAATCCTGCTGGACATCGGTTTTCGTCATGAATCCCAGGTGCTTGGGCGCCATGATCCTCTGGGCCCCGGCGTTGGAGGTCATGATGATCACCGTGTTCTTAAAATCAACCTTCCTTCCGTTGGAATCCGTGATCTGACCGTCATCCAGCACCTGAAGGAGGATATTGAAGACATCCGGATGGGCTTTTTCTATCTCGTCAAATAAGATAACACTGTAGGGGTGGCGTCTGACCTGTTCGGAGAGCTGTCCCCCGTCCTCATGTCCCACATATCCCGGAGGAGAACCGATCATCTTGGATACACTGTGCTTCTCCATATACTCGGACATATCGACGCGGATCATAGATTTCTCATCCCCGAATAAGGTCTCTGCCAGAGCCTTGGACAGTTCTGTCTTACCCACACCGGTGGGCCCAAGGAACATGAAGGACCCGATGGGACGTCTGGGATCCTTGAGGCCCACACGACCGCGTTTCACTGCCTTGCTGAGAATCCTGACCGCTTCATCCTGCCCGACGACACGCTTTTTCAAGGTGTCTTCCAGCTGGATCAGCCGGTCGGATTCGCTCTGTCCGATCCGGGTGACGGGTATGCCTGTCCAGGAAGAAACCACCTGGGCGATATCATTCTCCGTGACAGTCATACGCTCCTTTTTCTTCTTGAGCTCCCAGGAAGCCATCACCTGATCCAGATTATCCTGGATCTTTTTCTGTTTTGTATTATTCAATTTCGCCTTCCGCAGGTTCCCCTCCATCAGGGCTTCTTCCTTGCGGGCCGAATACTTCTGAATCTGCTCCTGCATATCCTTGATGGCTTCAGGGGTGGTATACAGACCGATCCTCTTCTTGGAGGCAGCTTCGTCCATCACATCGATGGCTTTATCCGGCAGAAAGCGGTCACTGATATAACGTTCCGACAGGACTGCTGCCGATCGGAGAGCATCCTTGGTATAGCGGACCTGGTGGTGCTTCTCGAAGTGTTCTTTCAGACCTTCCAGGATCTTCACCGTCTCATCAATGGTAGGCTCCTCCACTGTCACCGGCTGAAATCTTCTTTCAAACGCGGCATCTTTCTCTATATACTTGCGGTACTCATCCCTTGTGGTAGCCCCGATCAGCTGGATCTCACCCCGGGCAAGGAAGGGCTTGATTATGTTGGAGGCATCGATGGAGCCTTCCGCTCCCCCTGCCCCGATCATGGTATGAATCTCATCAACAAAAAGAATGACATTCCCCGCCATCATCACTTCATTGAGCAGGTTCTTGACACGTTCCTCGAATTCACCACGGTACTTGGAGCCGGCAATCAGCCCCGGCAGGTCCAAAGTGAGCAGATGTTTATCCTTCATCATCTCCGGTACTTCCTGCATCACGATCCTCTGGGCAAGACCTTCCACGATGGCAGTCTTGCCTACCCCGGGTTCCCCGACCAGGCAGGGGGAATTCTTTGTCCTCCGGCTTAGAATCTGCAGAATCCGCTGCAGTTCTTCCTCTCTCCCCACGATGGGGTCCAGCTGGCCTTCCCTGGCTCTTTGGGTGAGATCATCACAGAAGCTGTCCAGCATGGAGGGCTGGCCCTTGGTTTTCTTGTTCCCGAAGACTGACTGATACTCTCTCTTAGCATAGGAAGAATCGATCCCACAGGCATTCAGAAGATCGATATACACTTTTTTACGGTTCAGATTCAATCCTTTGAATAATCGCTGGGCGATGCAATCCTTCTCCTTCAGAACGGCCATCAGGATATGCTCTGTCCCCACCTCTTCAGAAACAAACCTTTCAGCCTCTGCCCTGGCAGTCTCCAAGACATGCTCTGCTTTCGGGCTGTAGCCCTGGAAGACGTTCCGGGAGACATCACCCAGTATCATGGACTTATTAAACACAGCCTTATAAAAACTCTCATAGTCAAGACCACATTCCACCAGTACCTTGGAGGCCAGGCAGGACTCCACCGAGAGCAATCCCAGAACGATGTGTTCCGTGCCGATATATTTCTGATAAGATGCCAGGGCAACTTCCTCGGCCTTAGCCAAGGCTTCCCTGACATAAGCATTATATTCTTTTCCCATGTGTTACTCCTTCATTTATCAAAGTCTGTTCCAGGCGGTCAGAAGTGCTCATACATGTCATCAATGACAGCGTGCATATCCTCCTTGCTGATTCCCTTGCATATTGCCTGGGCTACCACCATTCTCAGATTATGGTTAATCTTTTCAATCTCCGCATCTTTATTCTCGATCTCCACCTGGATCACCGCGCCTTTCCGGCGGTCCAGAATCAGATATCCCTCGCTTCTTAACATGGCATAGGCCTTATTCACCGTATGCATGTTCACACCCAGAGTACTGGCCAGACTGCGGACGGATGGAAGAGAATCCCCGTCACGAAGCTGTTCCTGAGCGATCCCCATGACGATCTGGTTTCTAAGCTGAATATAGATTGCCTGCGGACTGTTAAAATCTATCTCTATCAACATCTCCTCATCCTCTTTCTTTTGTAAAACCAGGCAGCTGCCGAAGCCATATATACCGGACCTGATTATGTGCTATGTGTTATATCTTATATATATCATATTTATGGTAAATATATCATATGGGTCATCTTTCTGTCAAATCTTTCCTGTTAATTCACAGTACAAAAGAACCCGGCCAGATTCCAGGGGATAACCCATGAAACCCGGCCGGGTCAGGAGGGCTGTCATTGAAACAGCCGTCTATTTAATTTGAATAATGCAGCAGCTGACAATATAAGATATCAAGCGCTTCCTTGACGGCGGCATGTCGGACGCCGTTGCGGTCCCCGCCAAAATAACATCTTTTTACAACTGTTTTTCCCTGCATGGTACAAGCGATATAAACCAGTCCCACCGGCTTCTCCTCGGTTCCCCCATCCGGACCCGCGATCCCGGTGACAGCCACAGCCACATCCGCGCCTGTATTTCTGGCTGCGCCTTCCGCCATCTCCAGAGCGCACTCCCTGGATACGGCTCCCTGCTTTTCCAGAGTTTTTTCCGACACGCCAAGGTAACGTACCTTTGCCTCATTGGAGTAGGTAATGAAGCCTTCTTTGTAACTGGCTGATATGCCTTCTGCATTGATCAGGGTTCCGGCAACCAATCCTCCGGTACAGGATTCGGCGGTGGTTACAGTCAGCCCGTAATGTATGAGGATCTTTGCAATCTTATATTCCACCATAGACTCTTTAACTATTCTTCCGGAACTCATTCATTCCCTCCTTCTTTCAATACATCAATATTCTTGGCAAGATAATCGATCATGGAGATAAGAGTCAAAATGAAAGCAATATAGATGAGGATCTGTTCTAAAATGTGCACCGTCGTTCCTCCGAGATCCATGATAAGGAGGATGATGGCCAACATCTGAAATGTGGTTTTGAATTTTCCCCAGTAACTGGCCGCAATCACGATACCGTTTTCCACAGCCAGGGTACGGAATCCTGTGATCACGAACTCTCTTGCGATTATGACGATAACGATCCAGGTGGGAATCCTGTGGATCGAAACCAGACAGATAAAAGCAGATGTAACCAGGAGCTTATCTGCCAACGGATCCATAAACTTTCCGAAATTGGTTACAAGATTGTATTTTCTGGCAATCTTACCATCTGCCAGGTCCGTCAGGCTGGCGATGATAAAGAGGGCGAGAGCAATCCATTTTGAATAGGGAACAAAATCCGTCAGCATAAAAAATACAAAAAACGGTATGAGAATAATTCTTAATATCGTTAACTTATTCGGCAAATTCATCGGCATAAATAACATCTCCCATCATATCATATTCGTTGGCTCCGGTGATCCTAACCGGAATGATGTCCCCCGAGATGAGCTCTTCCTCGGCACGGACAAATACATTTCCATCCACTTTCGGTGCATCCATGTAGGTTCTTCCTATGTAGATATCTTCTTCATACAGATATCCCTCGATCATCACATCCATCTTTGTTCCTACCAGGGAGGCAAGATGGTCTGCGCTGATCTCCTGCTGGAGCATCATGATCTTATCCCTTCGCTCTTCTTTTACTGCATCTTCCACCTGGTCAGGCATAAGAGCCGCTTTGGTGCCTTCTTCCGGAGAATAAGGGAAGACACCCAGCCGGTCAAATTCCATCTGATCTACAAAATCATACATCCGGTTGAATTCTTCTTCCGTCTCCCCGGGGAACCCTGTAATCAGGGTTGTCCGCAGGGTGATATCCGGAATCTCCTCCCTGAGATGTCCGATCAGTGAGATCAGTTCTTCCCTGGTGGTCTTACGTCCCATGTTCTTCAGGATCCTGTCCTCGCTGTGCTGAATGGGGATATCCAGATAATGGCAGATCTTGGGTTCCTCCTTCATGGTCCGGATCAGTTCCTCCGTGATCTCCTCCGGATAGCAGTACAGGATGCGGATCCACTGCAGTTCTTCAATGGAACAGAGTTTTTTCAGGAGTTCAGGCAGAGCCTTTCTCCCGTAGAGGTCCATCCCGTATACCGTGGTTTCCTGGGCGACGATAAGCAATTCCCGGACACCGAGAGCAGCCAGGTTTTTGGCCTCCTCCAGCAGATCCTCCATAGGAACACTGCGATAACGGCCCCTGATATAAGGGATGATACAATAGGTACAAAACTTGTTACAGCCTTCGGCAATCTTCAGATATGCCGTATAATTCCCTGTGGTGACAAGCCGCTTGTCCGGGAAGGACGGTGGCATATAGTCCACATCAGGGAGGTAAGTTACAAGTCCCTCTTTCCGGTTAGCACCGGCAAATAAGTCATCGAGAACCTGGACGATCCGATCGTAGCCTGAGACTCCGATCACCGCATCCACTTCCGGGAGAGCTTCTTCCATCTCATCCGCGTATCTCTGGGCAAGGCAGCCCGTCACCAAAATGAATTTCAGACGCCCCTCTTCCTTCCACCTGGAAACCTCCAGGATCGTCTCGATGCTCTCTTCCTTGGCATCATGAATAAAACAACAGGTATTGACCACGATGGCATCGGCCAGGGACTCGTCCTCACAGATCTGATACCCTCCGTCCCTTAACAGGCCGAGCATCTTTTCGCTGTCCACCAGGTTTTTATCACAGCCAAGAGAGATAAAACGTACATTTCTCATGATTATCTTTTCCTTCTTGCCGCCTCCACACAATTGTGCATCAGCATAGCTATGGTCATGGGACCCACGCCTCCGGGCACCGGAGTGATGGCGGATACTTTATCCACCACTTTATCGAAGTCCACATCCCCGCATAATTTCTTATCGGCCCCCCGGTGGATTCCCACATCGATGACCACTGCCCCGTCTTTGACATAAGTGTCATCAAAGAAGCGTGGCTTTCCGATGGCTGCCACCAGGATATCCGCACGTCTGCAGACCTCCGGGAGATTCCGGGTCCTGGAATGGCACACTGTCACGGTACCGTTTTCCCGAAGCAGAAGCATGGCCATGGGTTTTCCCACGATATTACTGCGGCCTACCACCACACACTCCTTCCCTTCGATCTCGATCCCGGAGCGTTTCAGAAGCTGTATGATCCCGGCCGGAGTGCAGGATACAAATCCCTCCTCCCCTATGGAAAGGGCTCCGACACTCTGTGGATGGAAACCGTCCACATCCTTCTCCGGGGAGATGGCATGGATCACTTCTTTCTCATTCATGTGGTCCGGAATGGGGAGCTGTACCAGGATACCGTCTACCGTATCGTCCTGATTCAATTTCCGGATGAGCTCCAGCAATTCTTCCTGGCTGGTCTCCTCCGGCAGTTCATAAGACCGGGAATCGATACCGATATAGGCACAGGCCTTCTTCTTGTTACCTACGTACACGCTGGAAGCAGGGTCATCTCCAACCTGTATCACGGCAAGACAGACCGATCTTCCTTCTTCCTTCCATTGACTTACCGTCGTTTTCAGTTCATCTTTGATCTCAGAAGATATCTTCTTTCCATCAATGATATAAGCCATAGAGTCTTCATCTCCTTCACACTTATTATCAGCATGAAACATTCTAAATACATATAATATATTTTGTATGAAAAATGCAAGGCCGGGGCTCCGTGACCCCGGCCAGCTTATTTTATGATAACGCAAATTAATAGGTTCGTAAAGTATTTTCAAAGATACTCTTCCAAATATTGTTCCAGTTGTTCGGGTCCCATGAGGATCTTCCTGGGTTTGGTTCCCTCGTCCGGACCCACGATACCGGCATCTGCCAGCTGATCCATGATCCTGGCTGCCCTGTTAAATCCGATCTTGAACATCCTCTGAAGCATACCGATGCTTGCCTTATCCTTCTCCATGAGGAATCTGGCAGCCTCGGCAAAGTATTCATCCCTTTCCACAGTCCCTTTGGAACCGGACATGGTGGATACGATGGATTCTGAAACCTCCTCATCGTAGACGGCAAGTTCTTCATTCTCCTTGAGGAATTCCACCACGGAAGCGACCTCATCGTCGGAGATAAATGCACCTTGTACCCGGCTTGGTTTCGACATCCCCGCCGGATAGAAGAGCATATCACCCTTACCCAGGAGTTTCTCCGCTCCATTCATGTCAATGATGGTCCGGCTGTCCACACCGGAAGATACCTCAAATGCGATTCGGGAAGGTATATTTGCCTTGATCAGACCGGTGATGACATTGACGGAAGGTCTCTGAGTTGCGATCACCAGATGAATTCCTGCTGCCCGGGCCAGCTGTGACAGCCGCACGATGGCCTCCTCAACCTCTCCGGAGGCTACCATCATAAGGTCGGCAAGCTCATCAATGACCACAACGATTCTTGGCATCGGTTTTAATTTGTCCTCATTCACGCCATCCGTTGCCAGTACCTGTTTTACTTTCTCATTATATCCCTGGATATTCCGCACACCGTTCTCAGTAAATTTTCTATAGCGGTCCGTCATCTCAGCCACTGCCCAATTCAATGCCCCGGAGGCCTTCTTGGGGTCTGTGACCACGGGAATCAGAAGATGCGGAATCCCATTATAAACGCTTAACTCCACCATCTTGGGGTCGATCAGGATCAGTTTGACCTCATCCGGTCTTGCTTTATAAAGAAGACTCATGATAAGGGTATTGATGCATACCGATTTTCCGGAGCCGGTAGCACCGGCGATCAGCAGATGGGGCATCTTGTCAATATCGGTAATGACGATCTGTCCCCCGATGTCCTTGCCCACGGCAAAGGCCAGTCTGGACCGGAAATTATGGAATCTGGAGCTCTCGATCAGATCTCTGAAATGGACTGTGAGAACATGTTTGTTAGGCACTTCGATACCGATGGCTGACTTGCCCGGAATCGGAGCTTCGATCCGGATGTCCTCGGCGGCCAGACTCAGCTTGATGTCATCTGTCAGGGAAACGATCTTGCTTACCTTGGTTCCTTGCTCAGGCACCATTTCATAACGGGTGACCGTTGGGCCGTGACTGATATCGGTAATTCTTATATTAACTCCAAAACTATATAAAGTTTCCTGCAGTTTCCTTGCGGTGGCTTTGAGGAATTCGTCGTTTTCTCCACCGCCGGTTTTCTCTCCTTTGGTCAGAAGTCTGACAGGCGGGAACACATAATCTTCCCCTTCTGCCTTCTTTTTGGTAAAGGTTTTTCTTTTGGCAGGTTCTTTTCCGGCTTCCTCTTTATGAATCTGGATCTCCTGGTCAGGACCGGCAATCCCTGCCCCGGGAATGATCACATCCTCAGGGAAATTCCCCGTTTCCACAGCTTCCGGTGCAGGCCCGGGTTCGTCTTTCGATGAAACCGTCTCCTCAGAGATGGCATCCAGGCTGATCACTGCCTCTTCCTCGGGATCAGCCGCGATCTCCCGGACTCCTTTGGAGTAGATGGACTGCGCATTCTTAATCCTCATCTCCATCTCTTCTCTGGTCAGGGTTTTCTCCCGGATCTCTCTGGCGAAATCCTCCGGAGATTTATCCGTGTTGAAAGAGAAGGCCGTAAAGTCCAGCTCTTTCTCAAATGGAGTTGTTTTTCCGTCTTCCTGGGTAAATGGATAAATCTCGGGATGAAGTTCTTTCACTTCATCTTTTCTCTTCACCTCATCCGAAGGATGGAAGATTGGCACGCGGAATTCCGGTTCCGGCTCTCCCTGGGAGAGAGTCTGATTCTCCTCTGCTTTCCGCTGGGATTCCATCCTCTTCTCTTCCAGTTCCTTTACTTTATCTTCACACTGCTTCTCCCGTACCTTATCCTGGGCAGACTTGCGTCTCTCCTGCTCTTTCTGTCTGTGTGCTTCCCAGAAGGATTTGCGGTCGCCAAAGAACATCCGCAGGGAAGCCATGGCTTTCCGGAAGAATTCCGTCATGGATTTCTGTGTCAGCATAATGACAGACAGGATAAAAATACAGGAAATGATCACAGTGGCACCTGGCAGGCTGAACCATTTCTTTAATACAAGGGCGAACCCTCCACCGATAAGTCCACCGGTGGTGTGGTCCTGCAGGGCAATGCTGAACAAATCGTAGAGATTGATGTCATTTCTGTGGAAGAAAAGCTGCACATAAGCAGAAATCATCATCAGCATCAGAAATGCCGCAAAAAATTTCTTTATGGCAAAGGAACTGTAGTCATTTGCCACCAGCAGCATGATCCCGAAGAAAAGCAGGACGGGCATCACATATTGAACACAGCCGAACAAGCCAAAGAAGAAACTGCTGATCATCCTGCCGGCAGTTCCCCCCAGTCCGAAGTTGCTCAGCATCAGCAAAATCATAAGGCCAAAGGAAACGATCAGCTGGATCTCTATCCCCATGTCTATTCCCTGTTTCTCAGCCGGGGCCTTGGCCGCTCTGCTCCGGGTAGTTGAGGATTGATTTCCGGTCCTGCTTATCTTCCTGGCAGTCCCGGTCTTCTTCCTGCTTCCGGAACCGGAGGTTTTCCGGGAAGAGCCAGCGGTCTTCTTTCTGGGTTTGGTATTTTTACTCTGATTCGACATCCAATCTTCCTCTCTCACATGAATATGCTCTATCTTTACAGTATTCCATACAGGTAACTCTCTCTTTGTTATAGAAGCATATTACTCCAATTTAATCAATCATAATCATATCACAGAATTTACGAAATGAAAAGACTATGTTTTTTATAAAAATAACATACTTTTTTACATGAAAATGAACACAGGGATGTGAAAATTCTCATCTCTGTGTTCATAGTGTATACTTTATTATCCTTATCATTTTCAATGAAGTACTGCCTGCACATCAGATCATAGCATCCAGTTCCAGATCCCGACGATACATCTCGATCCTCTCATTGATCTCCTTAAGCTCCCTGCCAATCTCTTCGATACGCTTTCTCTTGGTATCGATATCAATGATTTCGATGCCCATCGGCTTCTTGATATATCTGGGGAGATTCAGGTTGTAATCATTCTTCGCTATCTCCTCACGGTCCGCACATCTGCAAAAACCGCTGACACTTTTCCTTCCCTTCCAGGACTTGCGGATCTCCTTAAGAGTATTCTCATCAAAGCTTTCCAGGGAAGAGCAATCGAAGAACATAACCTCTTCATGATCCCGGTTCTTCTTCAGATAGAGGAAGACCTCCTGCTGTCCGATGGAAGGAAAGATGGAATCCGGCAGTAAGAGCACCGTATCCAGACAATTAAGGTCATCCACCAGATATCTTCGGATCTGGTTCTCCCGCCCTTCACGGTACAAAAGAGAACTGGGCATGATAGCGATCACATCTCCATCCTCCCGCAATAATGGAAAAGCGGAAAGAAGGAAGGGAAGCTCTCCTTTGGTTTTGGTCTGAAGCAGACTTTTTATGGAAGCGTTCTCCTCTCCTGCTGACAGGAAGCTGCCGGCCTCCACACCCTCCGGTTTATATACACATACCGTGTCCATCTGTCCCAGAAAACGTTTCTGGCGGATCCACTCCTTGGGGTTGGAAAAATAATAATTGTCTGGTGAGATTCCGTGGAGATAACAGAGTATCCTCATCAGTTCAATATAATCCTCACTGATCTCATATCCGCAATAGAAAGGATCCTGACAATCCGACAGAAGACGTCTGAGCAATGAACCATAACGGAATTCCGGCTGAAATACTTTCCGGCTCTTTTCGGCATGGTCTTTCTCACAAAACATATCATAGAGTGCCAATATATTTTCCGGGATTCCGGTTTCTTTCTTCATATTGGAGAACTCGATCATCAAAGCTTCAAAGCAGGCAGGATAGAGCTGAAGCAGATCTTCCTCAACTCCCCAGGAATCCATCTTTTTGATCAGCTTACGGATAAAACGGGCATAGCTCTTCTGCTTTTCCTGAGTTTCCACCTCCAGGAGACTCTTGTAGAAAGAGAAATCCGTCAGGTTAAACTCCGGACACAATGCGTATAGATAAGCGGAAGCATTCTCGATAAAACGTAGAAAAGAATCCATCTGAAGCTTTCCGCGGACAGCCATGCGAACCATCATATGAAGCTTATAATTCTCCTCCATTTCCTCATCAAAGCGCAGACACAGATAATGGTAAAAGAGAAGAAAGATACAGCTGTCCCTGTACTCTTCAAAGGTCAGTCCCGGATGACTCTCACTTAAAACCGTCATAAATTGATATTTTCGTTGCTTCTCATCCATGTTATGTCCCCTAATCATTTTCCAGCATCTTCAGACGCTGCATGATTTCCTCACTGCGAACCGCTTTCTCCAGTCTCAGTTTCTCCATGAGAAGAAGCTGCTTCCGATTCTGGTAATAGTAGAGTTTACCGATGGCCATCTGAGTGGATAAGTCCGGACAGACGATGGAAAGTCTACGGATCATATGGATGGAAAGAACCTTCACCGAGGAATTACCCTGAATGGCGATAAGTCTTTGTTTCTCAATCTCCGGATGCTCATTAAAATACCAGGCAAAATAGTAGGGATCCATAATTCCGTCACGGAATTCGATCGATACGAAGTTCGATGTGATGATCTTTCCCACATGCTGTTTTTCCAGAACCACGGCTCGGTGGAAGGAAGTCAGACCGATCACCACGGAATGTTCTTTCACCAGATTCAGATTACCCACTTTTTTGGGGTCAACAAATACCGAAGAAACCTCGTAATCCGACACACCATTCTCCTCATCGATCAATTGACTGATGGTGAGAATCGGATATTCGATCCCTTCGTTCTGAATCTTCGATTTGATACGGTTTAAGACAACGCCGTGGGTAATCTTACTGATCTGTTCTAATCGTAACTCCACTCTGCTACCTCTTCCACGCCATAACCGGCCATAATTCCCTGCCCGGCGGTTGAGATTCCAACCGGGCATAATGCAGATATCTTACATTTATCTTAAGATTTATTATATAATCTTTTTTCAATTACTTCAATAGATTTAATAAAAACTCCTGTTTTTTTTTAAAATAACAGGAGCCACAATAGAAAATATTAACTTATATGAGATTCTGTCTCTCTATTTCTGACTATTTCTGACTGAAAACAATAAATTTACTGATGACATAATTCCCGATCAGAACAAGCACCTGAGCAATCAGCTTGATCAAAATCTTATCGATCCCCAACATGTTGATACCGACGTAAAGGATCACTTCTTCCAGCAAGAGGGTAGCAACTCTTCCCAGAAAGAAAGAGACGATCTCTTTCAGAATCTCCCGAAAGCCATGATTCCGGCTTTGAAACACCCATATACGGTTGGTAATATAGGCAAAGGATACGGCAAAGATCCAGGATATCACATTTGCAAGCAGCGCATTATCATTCAGAAGTTTCAGGAAGATAATGTAGCTTACGATGCTCACCACTGTTGTCAAAGCCCCGAAAATCACATAAAAAAGACCTTCCTTGAATATATTGTTATTATTCTCTTTCATAAGCCTGTTCCTCCTGGTTGGGAGGGCAGGGGGTCAGACCCCCGGAGGGGGGTCTGACCCCCTGCTCCCCATTTGCATCTCTGGTCTGATATAAGAACTGCCACACCGTAATGGTGTGGCAGTATATGATATCTTATTTAACGATTTCACGTAAAGCCAGGTTGATTCTTCCCATCTTGTCGATCTCGAGAACTTTAACCTTAACTTTATCCCCGATATTTACCACGTCCTCCACTTTTTCCACTCTGTTCTTGGACAGTTTGGAGATGTGGATCAGGCCGTCTTTGTTCGGAGCGATCTGAACGAATGCGCCGAAATTCATGATGCGGACTACTTCCCCATCATAGATTCTGCCGGGCTCAACCGGTTCTACGATCAGCGCGATGATCTCCAGCGCGCGATCGATCATTTCTTTATCTACGCCAAGTACATCGATACGTCCGTCATCGTTGATGTCGATCTTAACACCGGTCTCATCGATGATGCTGTTGATAACCTTACCCTGCTTGCCGATCACTTCACTGATCTTCTCAGGATCGATGGTCATCTGCTTGATCTTCGGAGCGTATTCTCCAACTTCCGGTCTCGGTTCGGAGATTACCGGTTCCATCACGTTGGTGAGAATGTATTCTCTGGCTTCTTTGGTTCTGGCGATGGCTTCCTTGATGATGGCCGGAGTAAGACCATGGATCTTGATATCCATCTGAATGGCTGTGATACCGTCATGGGTACCGGCTACTTTAAAGTCCATGTCTCCAAAGAAGTCTTCCAGACCCTGGATATCGGTAAGAACAATGTAATCATCGTCTGTGTCACCTGTCACAAGACCTGTGGAGATACCTGCTACCGGCTTCTTGATCGGGACACCTGCTGCCATCAGAGACAGAGTAGATGCACATACGCTTGCCTGAGATGTGGAACCATTGGATTCCATGGTCTCAGAAACGGTACGGATTGCATAAGGGAACTCTTCCTCTGTAGGAAGTACCGGTACCAAGGCCTTCTCTGCCAATGCTCCGTGACCGATCTCACGACGTCCCGGACCTCTGCTGGGCTTTGTCTCACCAACAGAGTAGCTCGGGAAGTTATAATGATGCATATATCTCTTGGATGTCACATTGACATCAATACCATCCACTTTCTGTGCTTCGGACAGAGGTCCTAATGTTGTGACGGTCATGATCTGGGTCTGTCCGCGCTGGAACATACCGGATCCATGTACTCTCGGAAGAAGATCGATCTCTGCATGAAGAGGACGGATCTCAGTGATTCCACGGCCGTCCGGACGTCTGTGATCTTTCAGGATCATCTTTCTGACTGTCTTCTTCTGGAATTTATATACGGCATCATCGATAAGAGGGAGCCAGTCTTCATGCTCTTCCTCATAACGCTCTGCCAGTTTATCTTTGATCTGACGGATATTCTCTTCACGAACCTGTTTCACATCTGTGAAAACAGCCTCTTCCATAGCTTCCGGTGTGATGAATGCAACCATATCGTCCCAGAGATCTTCCGGTGTATCCACATGTTCATACTCATGTTTCTCTTTACCGCACTCTTCCACGATCTTGTCAATGAACTTGATGATCTCTTTGTTAATCTCATGTGCCTTAAAGATAGCTTCCACCATGGTATCTTCCGGAACCTCATTGGCGCCTGCCTCGATCATGATCACCTTTTCCGCTGTGGATGCCACAGTAAGATAAAGATCAGATACCTGCTGCTGCTCAGATGTAGGATTCACGATAAACTCGCCATCTATCAAACCGATGATGGTGGCAGCGATCGGTCCGTCAAAGGGGATATCCGAGATGGATGTCGCGATGGAAGAACCAAGCATGGCTGTCACTTCAGGAGAACACTCCGGATCCACAGACATTACCATGTTGTTCAATGTAACATCGTTGCGGTAATCTTTGGGGAATAAAGGACGCATGGGGCGGTCGATTACACGGGAGGTCAGCACGGCATGCTCGCTGGGCTTACCCTCTCTCTTATTAAATCCACCGGGGATCTTGCCCACTGCATACATCTTCTCCTCAAATTCACAGCTTAAAGGGAAGAAGTCAATGCCTTCTCTCGGCTTGTCTGATGCGGTAGCAGTGGATAAAACCACTGTATCGCCATAGTGCATGAAAGCAGCGCCGTTGGCCTGGGCTGCCACTTTGCCAATCTCAACTGTCAGGGTTCTTCCTGCCAGTTCCATAGAAAATTGTTTACTCATTGGAAACCTCCTAAATAAATATTTGGGTGGGAAGCCTCCGAAACAACTGAAAAAGATACTATCTCTCATCTCCGGCATAATACCCTTTTCAGAAGTCTCGGTCAAAGCCTCCCTATCATCAGAACCGCCTTGGCGGTTCAACAATGCTCAATCTTTGTTATTCTAACACAGACTGAATATTATTGCCAGTATTTTTTATAATGTTTTTTCATACATTACTGTGGCAGCCGTTCTTCCCATGATAAAGCAGGAAAAACCTCCCAAAGCAGGGCTTATAATCTTGCCGGTCTGCTTCAGGAGGTTTTACTGGCTTAATCTCTAAAGTACTTCACGCCGCTTTCAAAGATCTTCTGATCTTTTTCGGCGTAGATATTCTTTCCTACATATTCTCCACGGCGTTCGGAATGGGCCATCTTACCCAGAACACGACCGTCGGGGCTGGTGATACCCTCGATGGCTGCGTAAGAACCGTTTGGATTGAAACGGATGTCCATGGTCGCCTGTCCGTCAAGGTTGACATACTGTGTGGCAACCTGCCCGTTTTCAAAGAGTTTTCTGATCCACTCCTCATCTGCCACGAACCGTCCCTCTCCATGGGATGCCGGTACCGCAAAGATGTCACCCGGTTTTACCCCCTGTAACCATGGGGACTTATTGGTGATGATCTTGGTATAAACCATGGTGGAAATATGCCGGCCGATCTCATTGGTGGTGAGGGTCGGTGAATTATCTTTCTGAGCTACGATCTCACCGTAAGGTACAAGACCAAGTTTGATCAAAGCCTGGAAGCCGTTACAGATTCCAAGGGCAAGTCCGTCTCTTTCATTTAAGAGTTTCATCACGGCTTCCTTGATCTTCTCGTTCCGGAATACGGAAGCGAAGAACTTGGCGGAGCCTTCCGGCTCATCACCTGCGGAGAATCCGCCCGGGAACATGATGATCTGGGACTGGGTGATGGCTTTTTCGAAAGCATCCACAGATTCCAGGATATCCTGCGCCGACTGGTTCTTGAATACCAGGGTTTCCACCTGGGCTCCTGCATTCAAAAATGCCCTGGCAGAATCGTACTCACAGTTTGTTCCCGGAAATACCGGGATAAATACTTTCGGTGTTGCCACCTTATGCTTGCATACGTAGAACTGGCCTTCGGTATAAAGAGGCCGGTCTTCCTTATTTTTACCTGCTTTTGTCCTGGTTGGGAACACCTTCTCCAAAGGCTCCTCCCAGGCTTCCAGAACTTCCTCCAGAGGAAGAATATCTTCCCCATGTATGATCTGAGGCTTGTCAATCACCTCGCCTACCATGGTGTATGGAATATCCGGCAAGTCTTCCGGCGCAATCTCCAGCAGAAGGGCACCGTAAGTCTTTTTGGTGATCTCTTCAGCAGAGAGACCTTCTTCCAGTTTCACACCCAGAAGATTACCGAAGCACATCTTGGAGACGGCTTCTGCCAATCCTCCAAAACCGATGGCATAAGCTGAGAGTACTTTTCCCCGGGAGACAAGATCATATACCTTGTCATAAGTCTCCCGAACGGCCTCATAGACCGGAATGTTATATTCGTCAAATGGGATGTCCACACGGATCAGTTTACTTCCTGCTCTCTTCAATTCCGGTGTCACGATCCCGGAAGCCTTCTGGTAATCCACTGCAAAGGAAACCAGAGTCGGAGGAACATCGATATCTTCAAATGTACCGGACATAGAATCCTTGCCGCCGATGGATGGAAGTTTGAATCCCTTCTGTGCATTGTACGCACCAAGAAGGGCAGCCACCGGCTGTCCCCAACGGGTGGGATCATCCCCCAGTTTCTGGAAGTATTCCTGGAAAGTAAGGCGGATCTTCTTATAATCTCCGCCGGAAGCCACGATCTTGGCCACGGAATCCAGCACGGCATACACAGCGCCATGGTAAGGGCTCCAGCTGGACAGATATGGGTTAAATCCATAGGACATCATGGTGGCAAAATCACTCTTCCCGGCCTCGCCCGGCAGCTGTGCAGTCATGGCCTGAGTCGGGGTAAGCTGCGTCTTTCCGCCAAATGGCATGGTTACCGTGGCAGCACCGATGGAACTGTCAAACATCTCCACAAGTCCCTTTTTCGAGCAGACATTAAGGTCGGATACCAGCTTCATCCAGCTGTCCTTCCAGCTGTCTTCTGTTTTCTGTGTAGGAGCCTCAAGATAACTGTTCTTATCATCCGGCATGGTTACGACAACAGTGGTCTCCTGATGGGCACCGTTCGTATCCAGGAAAGCTCTGGAAAGGTTCACGATTTCTTTTCCTCTCCAGGTCATGATGAGCCGCTTCTCCTCGGTTACCTTGGCAACAGGCACGGCTTCCAGGTTCTCCTCGGCGGCATAGGACAGAAAACGGTCCACATTTTCCGGGGACAATACCACAGCCATACGCTCCTGGGACTCGGAGATGGCCAGTTCCGTTCCATCCAGACCGGCGTATTTCTTAGGTACCAGATCCAGATTAATCTGCAGTCCGTCCGCCAGTTCCCCGATGGCCACAGACACACCGCCTGCGCCGAAGTCATTACATTTCTTGATGATGGTGCTCACTTCTCCGCGGCGGAAAAGTCTCTGAATCTTACGCTCTGTAGGGGGATTTCCCTTCTGAACTTCAGCACCGCATGTATCGATGGATTCCGTATTGTGGGCTTTGGAAGAACCGGTGGCTCCGCCACAGCCATCACGACCCGTACGGCCACCCAGAAGGACGACCACGTCACCCGGATCGGAATTCTTTCGAACGATATTCTTCATTGGAGCGGCACCGATGACGGCACCAATCTCCATACGTTTTGCCACATAGCCCGGATGATAGATCTCATCCACAAGGCCGGTTGCCAGACCGATCTGATTTCCGTAGGAACTGTAACCATGGGCTGCACCGGTGGTAAGCTTTCTCTGGGGCAGTTTGCCCTTCAGGGTCTCGGCCAGAGGAAGGGTCGGATCTGCACATCCTGTCACACGCATGGCCTGATATACAAAGGCACGGCCAGACAGGGGATCCCGGATGGCTCCTCCCAGACAGGTGGCGGCACCACCAAATGGTTCAATCTCTGTGGGATGATTGTGGGTCTCGTTTTTAAAACTTACCAGCCAGTCTTCCTTGACGCCGTCAATCTCCACGGGAACAATGATATCACATGCATTGATCTCATCGCTTTCCACCATGTTGTCAAGGATACCTTCCTTCTTCAGTTTCTTCATACCGATCAGGGCGATATCCATAAGACAGATAAACTTGTCCTTGCGGTCCCCGTACACATCCGCCCGGTCGGACAGATAATCCTCAAATGTCTTTTCAAACATGGGTTTATAGGCCCCTTCGCCAAACTGTATATCCGTCAGTTCTGTGGAGAAGGTAGTGTGGCGGCAGTGGTCGGACCAGTAGGTATCCAGTACTCTGATCTCCGTCATGCTGGGATCGCGCTTTTCTTCCTTATGATAATATTTCTGGATGTGGAGAAAATCTTTGAAAGTCATGGCAAGGCCAAGGGAATCATAGAGCTCTCTCAGATCTCCCTCCGGCATATCTTTAAATCCGTCAAAGATCGCAACATCCTCGGGTTCGTCATATGTCATCACCAGGGTCTCAGGCTTTTCTTCTTCCGCCTCCCTGGAGTCCACGGGGTTGATGCAGTAAGCCTTTACTCTGGCAAACTCCTCATCTGAAACTTCTCCGGACAGCACATAGGTGGTGGCTGAACGGATCACAGGCTCTTCCCGGGCATCTAACAGCTGCAGACACTGAACAGCAGAATCGGCCCTCTGGTCGAACTGTCCCGGAAGATACTCTACCGAGAAGACTCTGTCTCCCTCTTTCTTCGGAAAGATCTCTTCATAAAGATAATCAACCGGCGGCTCTGAGAAGACAGTACCTGCTGCCATAACGGCAGTCTCCTCCGATACATTCTCCAGGTCGTAACGTATCAGAACACGTACATCTTCAAGGCCGTCCAGGGCAAGGTAGGAGCGCAGCTCATCAAGCAGTTCCTTGGCTTTTATGGCATACGCTGGTTTTTTCTCTACATATAGTCTTTTTACCTGACTCATCTTGTCCTCCATTTGTCTATGATAAGGGGCCAGGCAGCGGTTGACTGCCTGATCATTTTTATAACTTCGAGTAACAACTCTATGATACCACCATTCGGAAATATTTCCCATAGATTTCTTGAGAAATTATACCATATATAAGTCATCTGTAAAATAAAAAAGAAAAATCCGGGCGGCTGACTTACACTGTCATCCCGCCCGGTATGTGGGGTATCTGTTTTATTAGAGGTAAGACCAATTACTGATCTGCTTCTACGATTCCTTTAACGATGTTTTTAACAACTTCCTTGTTGAAGTCATTTGCTGTCCATTCATTTGCCAGGAAATCCTCTGCATTCTTGAATTCTTTTCCGTTCATCTTGAAGGTTTTGAAGTTGATGAGCTTAGCAAGGGCATTCCAGTCTTCTTTCTCGATTGCATGGTTAACAGCTTTCTCTGCTTCTTCTGCTTTCTTCTCAGCTGCTTTCTTTGCCTCTTCAGCTGCCTTCTTCTCTTCTGCCTCTTTCTTTGCTGCTTCCTCGGCTGCCTTTTCCTCAGCGATCCTTGCTTCCTCAGCTGCCTTTTCTGCTGCTTTCTTTTCCTCGGCGATTCTTGCTTCCTCAGCTGCCTTCTTCTCGGCTTCTGCTTTTTCTCTTGCTGCTTCTTC
>CAMNGO010000007.1 GCA_946538445.1 uncultured Lachnospiraceae bacterium | reverse complement strand
GTACAATGCTTCGATGTTCTCTCTCAGATACTCTCCTACGAATATCCTTATCTCGGGCGTTTCAAGAGACACTCCGTCAAGAATTTCCTTAAGCTGGTCTGTGGAGACAAAAAACTCTTTTCCGTCCACGATATGTGTGTACATCACGTTCACATCTTCATGGCTGCAGATGAGCAGCTGCATCGTGGATGCCATATCTCCCAGAGGCATGCGGTCTATGTTTGTCAGTCCGAATGACGCGCAGGTCTTCGTCCCGACACCCGGTTCCGATGTGATTGAAAAATCTCCGCCGGACATCTCCGCCGCCATCTTAAAGAGAGGTACTCCCAGACCCACCTTCCTGGTAGTCCTTGTTGTGAAGAACGGATCCGTAACCTGAGCTACCTGTTCTTCACTCATCCCGCAGCCGTCATCCTCGATCAAGATGGTAAGTTTATCGGCAGCGGAATCTTCGATGACCTTTATGGTCACATTTTTTGCCTGTGCCCGCATGGAATTCTCTGCCACGTCAAGCACATTCATGGAAAGTTCCTGCATTTTTAGTTTTCCCTATACTTGGCCAGGATCTTCGGAACGTCATCCGGTACAAGACGCCCATATACTTCATCGTTGATCATGATGACCGGAGCCAGTCCGCAGGCACCTACGCAGCGGCAAGCTTCCAGGGAGAAATTCATGTCAGCGGTACACTCTCCGCCTTCAATCCCCAGCTCTTTTGCAAGCCTTGCGTATACTTCCCCGGAACCCTTTACATAACATGCGGTTCCGAGACATACGGATACTTTGTATTTACCCTTCGGATTAAGGGCAAACTGTGAATAGAATGTAGCTACTCCGTAAACTTCTTCAAAAGGAATCTTAAGTCCTTTTGCGATGATCTGCTGCACTTCCTCGGGCAGGTATCCGTAGATTTCCTGTGCTTCCTGAAGTATGGGCATAAGTGCGCCTCTCTGATCCTTAAGGCGGTCTATTACTTCAAGAAGAGCTTTCTCCTGCTCGGGAGTGCCTTGAAATGGTACTTTGGTAATCGAGTTTGCCATAGTCGGTTCCCCTCTTCCTTAATAAAATGATTGGTTAGTAGTTGACGTAAAGATTGTTAAAAAAACGACCTGTAACCTCATTTATACTATAACAGACAAGCTCCTTTGTAGCAACAATTGATTCGTTTTAATTTTGAATATAGTATACTTATTCGCTACTTTTTTTACTTGGACTAACCATCGTATTACTGTTGCTTTTATTTCCTTCCTTTGATATATTTAATTACAATAAGAGCGCCGCGGCGCAGATGACAAAATGAGTGTTTTATCAATGGAATAATAATTAGAAGGGAGGCTGGCCTGCCAGAGCAAAAAAGGTGGCCGGAAACTATGACAGTAAGAGATATTATCGGAATTCTTGATGCAGAACTTCTTTACGGCGATGATGAACTTCTTGACCAGGAGGTGGCTCACGCCTGCGGAAGTGATATGATGAGTGACGTGCTTGCATTTGTGAAAGATCAGGCCGTACTGCTGACCGGACTGATCAACACCCAGGCTGTCAGGACAGCTGAGATGATGGATATGAAATGTGTAATTCTGGTGAGAGGCAAGGAGCCTCATGAAAACGTGATCGACTTGGCAAAAGATCGGGATATCTGTGTGCTTAAGACAGAGCATACCATGTTCTGCGCCTGTGGTCTTTTGTACCAGCATGGAATTCGTGGAGGAGAAAAAGTATGACATTTAATTATGATGTTCCGGGAGACGATTTTACTCGTGCCGGTGAAGCATCAGGGGACCTTAAGAAGAAGTTGAAAAAACTCGGCTTCCCCTCCAGTGTTATCCGGAGAGTCTCCATCGCTCTTTATGAAGGCGAGATAAATATGGTAATCCATGCTAACGGCGGACATATTACCGCAGATGTTAATACGGACGAGATCAATCTGACCCTTGCCGATGTCGGCCCCGGTATTCCTGATATCGAGAAGGCCATGCAGGACGGCTATTCCACAGCGAGCGACCAGGTAAGGAATCTCGGATTCGGAGCAGGCATGGGTCTGCCGAACATGAAACGTAATTCGGATGAGATAAGCATCGAAACCGAACTGGGTGTCGGAACCACAGTGAGGATGAAGATTTTAAACCAGTGAAATGAGGTGTCGTTTTGGCTGACTTTATACACAGTGTTACTTTGGA
Organism: uncultured Lachnospiraceae bacterium; assembly: GCA_946538445.1. Classification (GTDB taxonomy): domain Bacteria; phylum Bacillota; class Clostridia; order Lachnospirales; family Lachnospiraceae; genus Anaerobutyricum. The sequence continues at coordinate 23,427 of CAMNGO010000007.1, read as the reverse complement.
TAAGGACAAATGTCTTGGTTGCACCAACTGCATCAAGAGGTGTCCCACCAGCGCGATCAGGGTTGAGAATGGGAAGGCCAGGATTATATCGTCATTATGCATCGACTGTGGCGAATGTATCAGGGTATGTCCGCATCATGCAAAGATTGCCGTGTGTCAGGGATTTGATGTCCTTAATGATTTTGAATATACGATTGCCCTGCCTGCGCCGTCGCTTTATGCGCAGTTCAATAACCTGGAAGGGCCTGAAATCGTGGTGGAAGGGCTGCGCATCCTTGGTTTTGATGATGTATTTGAAGTGGCCCAGGCAGCGGAGCTTGTCTCCGATGCCACAAGAAAATACCTCAAAGGCTCTGATCCTGACATGACGATTATCAGTTCTGCCTGTCCTACCATATCCAGGCTGATCCGGATCCGTTTTCCGGATCTGATCGGTAATCTGCTTCCCCTGCTTACCCCTGCGGAGCTTGCAGGGAAGCTCGCGAAGGAAAGAGCCATGAGAGAAACCGGCCTTCCGGCGGATAAGATAGGGACGATTTTCATTTCTCCATGTACCGCGAAGGCATCCAGTATATATTCGCCCATCGGTCTTGAAAAAAGTAATATAGACGCAGTTATTTCGATTAAGGATGTATATACCAGGCTGGTAGGAGTTCTGAATCAGGCTCAGGATACCTGCGGCATATCCGACAGCGGACGTGTCGGTGTAAGCTGGGGATCTTCCGGAGGAGAAGGGGCGGCCCTGCTGACCGATTCTTACCTTGCTGCCGATGGTATCGAGAACTGTATTAAGGTCCTGAATGAGATGGAGGACGAGAAACTGAACAACATCCGGTTCGTGGAGCTCAATGCCTGCCCCGGAGGCTGTGTGGGAGGTGTTTTCACTGTGGAGAATCCTTTTATCTCCAGAGTGAAACTTACATCTGTCAGAAAATATCTGCCGCCTTATAAAAACATTATCCGGGATGATCTGGTTCCGGATGAGTACAGGTGGAGTTCCGAGATGGAATACCGGCCTGTCATGGAGCTGGATCCGGATATGGAGAAAGCCTTCGCCATGATGGAAGAAGTCGAACGGCTTACCTCCAAGCTGCCGGGCCTGAACTGCGGATCCTGCGGATCCCCCTCCTGCCGTACTTTGGCGGAGGATATCGTACGAGGCTATTCCACGGAAAACGCCTGCGTATTTGTATTGAGGGATGAAGTCCAGCATATCGCAGACCTGCTCTCGAAGATTTCGGGGATAGGAATGGGAAGAAAACCGATTGATGATAAGAAGAATGATGACCGATCAAAGTGAGGGAGAAAACAGATGAACGTTAGAGATACAGCCGAGAAATGCGGTTTTGAAATCGTTGCCGGTGAGGAAGCCCTTGACCGGGACATCAGTGGAGTTTATTGTTGTGATCTGCTAAGCTTTGCCATGGGACGGGCGCCGGAGGACTGCGCCTGGATCACTGTTATGGGGAACATGAATTCCGTGGCGGTTGCTTCTCTTGCGGACGTCGCCTGTATCGTGCTGTGCGATGGTGTAAGGCCGGACGCTGAGATGATGAAAAAGGCCAGGCAGGAGGATATTGCCATACTTTGTTCCGGAGTGCCCGCTTTTGAAACCGGGAAAATGATATTTGACACGATTTAAGGAGACTCACATGACCTACGATCTTCACATCCATTCCTGTCTCTCTCCCTGTGGGGATAATGAGATGACCGTGAATAACATCGTAAATATGGCTATGCTTAAGGAGCTTGATGTGATTGCTCTTACCGATCACAACAGTTCCAGAAACTGCCCGGCTTTTATGGAGGCGGCCAGAAATGTCGGGATTCGTGCGATTCCCGGGATGGAGATCAACACTTCGGAGGAGATTCATGCAGTCTGCCTCTTTCCCACATTGGAACAGGCCATGGACTTTGATGCCTACGTGTTTTCCACCATGCCGCCGGTGAAGAACAAGCCGGAGATCTTCGGTGATCAGATCATTGTGAATGAGAATGACGAGCCCATCGGAAAGATGGATACCCTTCTCATCACTGCCAGCGGAGTATCCTACTCCGAATTGCCGGAGCTTATGGCCAGGTTTGGAGGGATCTTCTTTCCCTCCCACATAGACCGGAGTTCCAACAGCCTGGTGGCCATCATGGGTGGTGTTCCTGAGGATGTAGAGTTTCCCTTCTATGAATTTTACCATCTTGGCCTCTATGATGAATTCATGGAGTCAAATCCCTGCCTGGTGGGGAAACCCTGGCTTCATAATTCCGATGCCCATTATCTGTGGGACATCGCGGAACCTGAGAGACACCTGGACCCCAGGATCGAGGAGATGCTCAGGAAACATGGATTAATATAATTACATTATGATAAACATGCGAAAACCTGCAGGAATGATCCTGCAGGTTTTATTTTCCCGGTTCTTTCTTAAAGGCGGACCGGCACACAGATTTCAATCTCCTTTTGCCCGTATTTCTCGAAGCAGAGTCTGCTGTCATCGAAATCAACCTGGGGATGGGAAGCAAACCATTCTTCAAAGATATAATGCCAGACGGTCTGTATCTGAAGAAGGAGTTCCTTAGAAATCCCTTCATCCAGATATTCCAGGCGGAATATGGCATAATCTCCCCCGGCCAGAGTAAGAGGCTGGAAGCCTTCTGCAGGACTGGGGTCACTGGTGATATAGCCGAAGAAATACTCCATCTTTCCGGTTCTGGCATCCGGGTTGATCCAGGTGCTGATCTCCGCATAATCGGAAGCGTTTTCCGGGTAGGAAGGGAGGTCTTTGAAATTGACATTGGACCAGAAAGCTGCCTGGCCTGCCTGGGAATGTCCCTCCTCCACAGGAATCACATAGCCATAGGCCCGCAATTCTGACCGTTTCACAAATTCCGGCTGGAGGGTAAGAGACCGGTATTCTCTTGGAGGGACTCCGAACTGCCGGCGAAAGGCCCTGGTAAAGCCGGAGCCGGTGTCAAAACCGGTATCATAGGCCACCTCAGTAATCTTCTGACCCTGCCGAAGCCTCCTGGCGGCTTCCCTCATTTTCTCCTCCTGGATGTAACGGCCGATGGAACAGCCGAAACAGGCACGGAAGACACTGGACAGATGGTAGAGAGAATACCCGCATAAAGCGGCCAGCTCTTCGGCAGAAATCTCCTGGGAGATATGTTCCTTCATATAGGTTGTGCATTCATCGATCATTTTTTTGTAATTCATAGGGCAGCCCCTCCGAAAGGGATGGTCTCTTTAAGTGCTACAGATAGAATATCATTTTTTTCTGTGAATAACATTACAAAATTGTCAATTGCAAAGAGTAAAAAAGCAGAAAAGAGCAGGGGCTGTCAGCGGCCCCCTGCTCCTTTCCGTGATTACTAACTAAAGGAAGTAACCTTATGAAAAAAAGAACATTTTCTTATTTTTTGATAGGAATACAGATCTCAGCCTTTCCGCCGGTGTATAATTCATAGTACATCTTGGTAGGGTCTGTCTTATATTCCGGGTTGGCAGGAAGCCATTCTGCATAGATGGCAGCCCATGTGTCGGCAACCTTCTTGGCAGTCACTTCTTTGGAATCGGTATCTGCGGTTTCGGAAGCGGTAAATACAGCAAATTCTGCCGCCGGGATCTTGAATTCCACAAATCCTTCCGGTACTCCCTCATAATCGGTAACGGTTCCGAAATAATATGCCAATGGCTCCTGGGAATCCTCCGGATGATACCAGGTGGCAATCTCAGCCTGATCAACCAAACCGGCCGGATAAGCAGGATAAGCAGAAAAATCTACATTTGCCCAGTAAGCAGCATTTTTTGCGGTGTCCATCTGATACTCTGCAGCGATCTTGTAACCGAGTGCCCGGAGACCCTCTTTCTGGATAATAGCAACTTTCATGATCATTCTCCTCCTCAGAATAAATGAATAAAATAACTATGAGCTCTTTGTGAGTGAATCAACGTAGAAACGTTGACGATATTTCCTGTATGTTTGAATCATACCATTTCTATTAAGAAAAAACTTTTCCATTCTGGGGAAGTTTGAGGGGAGTGCTCTGTTGACAAGGAGGGAAGAATAAGGCTAATATAGAGTGAATTCGATTTTGACCGATTATTTATATGCTCGTTATCTATATGCTCATTACGAGTGTGATCACAGGAGGAACTATGAAGAACTATAAGATAATCAATGGCATTATCCTCACTTACAACGGGGAAGCCATGATCACCGAGGAGAAAACCCTCTACATAAAAGAGGGTAGAATTACATTTGCTCCCTTTGCACAAGGGGAGGAGCATGAAGTGATCGATGCCGGCAGGAAGCTGATCATGCCCGGCCTCATCAACATGCACACCCACTCTTATATGACCATGATGCGGAATTATGCAGACGATGTTCCCTTCCAGGAATGGCTCTTCCAACGGGTGATGCCTGTGGAGGATAACCTCCCCATCGAGGCTGCCTATTGGACTTCCATGCTGGGCATACTGGAGATGATCCGCACCGGAACCACCTGCTTTACCGATATGCATATGTACCACCGCCAGGTGACTCAGGCGGCCAGGGAAGCAGGGATCCGTGCTTACATCGGTAGAGGTCTGGTGGGGGAGGACCTTTACAAAGACGGCTACAGCAGATACAAACAGGCCCTGGAGGAAAAGGAAGAGTTTGAGTCGGATACCTTACAATTCCTTTTATCCCCCCACGCCATTTATACCTGCTCCGAAAAATTATTAAGACAGGTGGCTGAGGCTGCAGCCGAGCACAAGATGCTCAAGCAGATTCATCTGTCCGAGAGTATGACAGAGCTGAATGACTGCCTGCAAAATCACGGAAAAACACCGGTACAGTACCTGAATGATCTCGGTTTCCTGGATGAGAATACCATCCTGGCCCACTGCGTGCAGATGCAGGGTGACGATCTGGATCTCATTCATCATGCCGGGGCAACCATCGTCACCAACGTGGCAAGCAATGCCAAACTGGGAAATGGCATCGCTCCCTTAAGTCAGATAAAAGATATGGGAATCAATGCCTGTGTCGGGACTGACGGGGCCGCAAGCAACAATACCCTGAACATGTTCCGGGAGATGGGACTCTTATCCCTGATGCACAAAGCCTGCACCAGAGACTGCCTGGCCATCCCCTCGGACTACATCGTGAAAGCCGCTACTTATAACGGATCAGTAGCACTGCATAACCCCGACATCGGCATCGTTCGGGAAGGGGCTGCCGCCGACCTGATCTTCCTGGATCTGGACGCACCCTCTCTCTTCCCCAACAATAATATCCTCTCTGCTCTATGCTACTCAGCCAACGGCTCAGAGGTAGAATCCGTAATGATAAACGGCAAGTTCGTCATGCGGGACCGCCAGCTCTTGACCATCGATCAGGAAAGAGTGTATTATGAGGTCGGCAAGATCGTAGACAAAAACCTGTAGGGATCACCTGTAGGGGGTCAGACCCCCTACGGATACAATGGGGTCAGCCCCCCCTATCCATACAATGGGGTCAGACCCCCCATACACATAAAGGAGAAATAAAGATGAGTATTATAAAAGATGCTTCTCTGGCGCCGGCCGGGATGACCAAGATTCAGTGGGTACGGTCCCACATGCCGGCCCTGACCGAAATCGAGAAACAATTTGAGAAAGAGCAGCCTTTCAAGGGGCTGAGAATCGCCGTTTCCGTCCATCTGGAAGCCAAGACCTCCAACCTTGGACTGGTGCTCAAAAAGGGCGGAGCGGAAGTCTTCCTTACGGGCTGTAACCCGCTGTCCACCCAGGATGATGTGGCGGCAGCTGTATCCCAGCTGGGAGTGGAAACCTTCGGTAAGTACGGGGTGGACGCTCAGGAATACGAAGATCTGCTGGCGGAAACCCTTAAGTGCCACCCACATCTCATCGTGGATGACGGCGGTGACCTGATTAACTTGCTGGGTGGAAGATGTGCAGAATATGCAGATAACCTGATCGGCGGCTGTGAAGAGACCACCACCGGCATCATCCGTCTGAAAGCCCGGGAGAGGGAAGGAGTTCTGCCCTGTCCTATGATGGCGGTAAACGACGCCAAAGCAAAGCACTATTATGATAATAAATACGGAACCGGTCAGTCCGTCTGGACTGCCATCATGGATACCACAAACCTGATTGTTGCCGGCAAGACAGTAGTAGTAGCCGGTTATGGCTGGTGCGGTAAAGGAGTCGCCATGAGGGCGAAAGGCATGGGAGCGAACGTTATCGTTACCGAGATCGATCCTTTTAAAGCTTTGGACGCAACCATGGACGGTTTCCGGATCATGAAGATGGATGAAGCAGCCAAACTGGGCGACTTCTTTGTCACTGTGACAGGATGTAAGGACGTCATCGTAGAAAGACATTTCAGGGAAATGAAAGACAATGCCATTCTCTGCAATGCAGGACACTTTGACTGTGAGATTGATGTGGCAAGATTAAAGGAGATCGCTGTCGATTCCAAAGTACAGCGCCATAATATCATGGGATATACACTGGAAAATGGAAAGACCTTAAATGTCCTTGGAGAAGGCAGATTAGTGAACCTGGCCTGCGGAATGGGCCACCCGGCAGAAATCATGGATATGTCCTTTGCTGTCCAGGCATTAAGCCTCAAATGGCTGGCAGACCACAGAGACCGGCTGGAAACCAAAGTTTATCAGGTCCCCGACTCCATCGATGACGTCATCGGCAGATACAAATTAGCCGCCATGAACCTCTCTATCGATGAACTCACTGAAGAACAAAAAGCCTACTTATCAGGCTGGGCAGTAGATTGAAAGAATGGGGCTTGGCCCCATTCTTTTTTTGGGGGGATAGCGAACGAAAACCATGGGGCGCGATAATGTACCAGTAAACCATGGCATCAAACAGGAGATACCGGCAAGCTGGAACCGTGGAAAAAGAGAATGCAGTGAAACCCCATGGCATTGATTAGGGGAGATCAGCGAACTTAGACCATGGGAAAAGAGAATACAGTATTAACCCATGGCATCACCCCGGAAATGCTGGCAAGCTGAGACCATAGGAAAAGAGAATACAGTATTAAACCATGGCACCAACCCGGAGATATGGGCAAGCTTAGACCATGGGAAAAGAGAATGCAGTATTAACCCATGGCATCACCCCAGAGATGCAGGCAATCTGGAACCATGGAAAAAGAGTATTCACCATTATCCCCCAGGCATACAAAAAAGCAGGAACTTTCGTTCCTGCTTTTTAAATACCATATTTTAACTATAAATCAATCATATTATCCCAGGCTGCATGCTGCGGTCACCAGGGCGATCCGCATCATGTCGTGGAAGCCTTCCCGAATCTCTTCCGGAGGAAGCATCTCACCGGTGATGACGTGATCGGAGATACTTAGGATGGAGAGGGCTCTCTTGTGGTTGGCTTCTGCGCACAGGTAGAGACCCGCAGTCTCCATCTCAACTGCAAGGTAACCTTTGGATTCGAGGCGCTCGAGAATCTTTTTATCCGGATTATAGAAATAATCGGTGGTGAAGATGGGGCCTGTCTTGGCACTGACACCCAACTCATCGGCGGCATACTTGGCAATATCCAGAAGCTTCTTGTCCACCAGCGGTTTGGATAGTCCCAATTCTTTATAAGCTTCCACACAGGACGAGTTAGTGAAGGCTGTCTCCGGGAAGACCACGTCCTTCAGATGAACATCTTCCTGGATGCCTCCGGCAGATCCTACGCGGATGATGGTATCTACATCGAAGAAGTTATATAATTCATTGGCATAGATCAGCATGGACGGGATGCCCATACCGGAACCCATGACAGAGATCTCCTTCCCGTAGAAAGTTCCTGTATATCCCAGCATATTCCGGACATCATTAAAAAGTACCGGATTCTCAAGATAAGTCTCTGCGATATATTTAGCACGGAGGGGATCCCCAGGCATAAGCACACACTTCGCGATGTGTGTTCCTTCTTTCAGTTGGATACACGCTGATGGTGATGTTACCATAAAGATCTGCCTCCTTTCTCCTAAAACAAACTGTAAAATCAACAAATTAATATTCAATCAACTAAATTATATAAGATTCTGTTATAAAATCCGGGGCCCTATTTCTTACCCATCTTGATAAACATGGCTGCCAGCAGCTTAAGGGTGTGGAGGATGGCCTTCTCCTCGAAGGATTCCACCAGGACGCGGGCATCCTCATCTGCCTTATCGGAGATGGCCCGGATGATGACGAAGGGCACTTTATTTAGAGCGGCAACCTGGGCCATAGCAGCCCCTTCCATCTCTACGCAGTATCCCTGGAAGGTATCGATAAGCTCTGCCCTCTTATCATTATCGGAAATGAACTGGTCACCGGTCAATACCCGGCCGATATAGCACTTGATCTCAGGATTAACGATCTGACACACTTCCTTGGCCATGGAGGCCAGTTCCGGGTCTGCCTTGAAGATATAGGAATCCATAAATGGAATCTCGCCCGGAGCGAACCCTCTGGAGGTGACATTCACATCATGTTGCATGGCATCGGAAGAAATGACGATGTCACCCACTTCCAGGTCTTTATAAAGACCGCCGGCGATACCGGTGTTGATCAGCATATCCACCTCATACAGGTCCACCAGAAGCTGGGTGCAGATGGCCATATTTACTTTACCGACGCCGCTCTTTACGATAACAGTGTCGATATTCCAAAGAACTCCCTTATAAAAAGTCATCCCCGCGATTGTCTTCTCTTCCCGGTCTTCCATCTGTCGGATCAGAGAATTGATCTCCTGATCCATGGCACCGATGATACCTACACAAACCATATCTGCCTCCAAAATCAGATAGTAATCCATACTATTCCATAATTATGATTTATCATAGCATACTTTCCGGAAAATGAATAGAACAAAAATAAAACCTCCCAAATAAGTATCGTAACAACCCAAAAAAGAACTCGATTTTTAACCATTTATATAAATGAGGCAGAAAGAAGGACAATTTTCTGCAAACTATGCTATATTAACTCCATAAAACCTTGCAGAGGAGTAAAGATCATGAACCAGAGGGATAATATAAAACATATGATTCGGATGGAGAAGGCCCTTACCTTCATGCTGGAAAATATGAAGACGAAACTTAAGATTGAGGAAGTCGCCGCGGCCGAAGGAGTGGAATATCATCCCATCTATTTTGCCGGAGTATTTCAGGAGTATTTTGACATGTCCTGGAAACAGTACTACATCAAGCTGAAGATGAGGGATGCGGCAAGATTTATCCAGTATGAGAGGATCTCATCGAACATCGCAAAAAGATATGGTTACAGTGACGGGAGAGTATTTAACACCGCCTTCTTACGGGAAATCGGTATGACGCCGGCACAGTTTCTGGAAAGAAATGCCGTGGTCCCGGATATGCCGGACCGAAAGCAACTCTGCGGTGTCCCCATTCACCTTGATTTTAAAAAGATTCCGGAGTTCGAGATCTGCGGGGTTCCTCTCTATCCTTCCAAGAAATCGAAGAGTTTCGATATATTAGGGGATGCTGCCTATGCTTTAACTTGCGTCTCCAGCTGGGAAGACAGCCTGGCAGGGTATCCTCATGTGGGAATCTGGTCCTACGATCAGAAAGGAAAACTCTTTTATCTCATCGGCTCGATTACGAATGGGGATGGGAAAGAGACCCCGGGAAGGATTCATCAGACCATTGGTGCCGGGCAGTACGCAGTTTTCTCCGCAGAGAGGACAGGGGACGAGGAAGAAGATACCACGATCTCCAGGATGCTGGCAAGATACGCCATGATGGAATGGAGGAGGGTGAATTTCAGGGAGGCAGACCGTCTTGGATATACCTTTGAGGTGTTCGACAAAGACAGACTATATCTCTATCTTCCCCTGCTGGGTGATTTCGGCAATAACGAACATTGGCGGGCAAGTATGCATGCCTCCCTTTACCGCGAGTATCTCGATGCCCATCTGACCGAAGAAATCAAGACAGGGGAATACGCGCAAAGCGTTTACTATACCGAAAGATGGCTGAGGGACTCTTTTCGGCAGCTCTACGGAATGACCCCGCAGAAATATGTTGATGCCAGGAAGCTGAAGCTGGCAGCCAGAGAACTGATCCGAAAGGATGACAGCAAGGAGGAGATCTTAAAGAAATATCATTATTCCTCCATGACCGTCTTCGCAAACCGTTTTATCAACTGTTACGGGGCGCCTTACAGGGACTACCGGGATCCTGACATCCGGCTGCCGGAATCCATACCGGTAAGATATGGAGTTCCCAGAAAGATCAGAGTCTCCACCATCATCCTGCCCCGGATGAGAGCTGCCCTGCATCCACTGACCCGGAGCCCGGAATACATGGAAGTGGGAGATTACCCCGGTCTGGTAACCTATTGGTTTACCCATGAATGGAAAGAAAAGGAAGCGGGCTATAGCCCCAGGAATACAGGAAATGTGGATAAGATATTTCTCTATGACATCCACTTATTCCAGAAAAAAGGTAGCAGGAAGAAGAGGAAAAAGGATGAGCTGGAATACTCTATCGGGAAGGTCCTGGAGGAAGGCCTGCCCCAGGGATGCCGGGAGAAGATCCTGGAAGGAGGACGCTATGTACAGTTTGAGATGGAGGACGATTATGAGATCAGGGACCTGATGGAGATCTATCAGCAGATGGAGTCCAGCATCTTCCTCAAATGGTACTACGACAACGAACTGATCCTAAGCACTACAAAAGAAAAACTGGTTCGATACAAAGACGGCAGATTATATTTCTACCTGCCTCTGGAGATCTGAGATAAACCACCCTTATCATAACTTGTTAAGGGTGGTTTTTTGTCGGTAAAACATGGATATCTGCCCTGAGAAAATAATCCAAAATCTTGTGAAAAACCCGCTCTTTTTACCTTGCATTATCAGGCCTTTTATTAGAAAATATAGTTAATGAATACACAGAATAATAATGATATTTTATATTGAAGACAGGGGGGATACCATGCACAAAACGATAGGTAAAAGAGTGTTGCTTAGTCTGTTTCTGGTATTGGTCATGGCTTTTTTAAGCGCCTGCGGAGGATCCGGAGGAAAAGAGAAGGATTCGACGGCCGCCGACACCGGAAAAACGGCTCAGACCAGTCAGGAGAAAGAGTCCGACCCGGAAGAAGAACCTCTGGCAGATGTCAACCCGATTCCGGAGGATGGCATTATCACCAAAGACCAGTTTGCTGCCGTTGCCGGGGAGGAACGTGATATCAGTTTTGTCGGGGAGACCGACGACGGGATCAAATACACCTGGGTCTACCATGCCGCCCAGATTCAGAATCCGGAGGATCAGAATCTGAAGATCCGTTTTGACAGAGAAGATCTGGAAGATATAAAAAAACAGGCCAATAACGCCAACGATGCCCTGAAGATGACCATGTACGGAAAGGGATTGATCTGCCCTCCGACCCTGACGGTGGAGATCCCCGAAGCCTGGCAGTCCGATATGGGAATGCTCCTGAAGGAGCAGAATGACAAGCTGGCCAAAATGAGTGATGTGACGATTCTTAGTCAGCCATCGGAAGACAAAGAGTCAGATGCAGATAAAAAGGATTCTGCCGACAAAGAGGCGGCGGAGACGACGACAGAGGAGAATTCAGGGATCGACAGCCTGACGAAACCAAAGAAAGGGACCACCAGCCTAACCATGACCGTTCTCTCCCTGGATGGAGCCTGCTACGTGGTGGGTGGCATCACCGATCCGGACAAGCTGGCTGCCATCAACCATCAGATGCAGTCCGTGGCAAGTGCCAATGCCAATCAGGGATACGATGGGGAGACGGTGGAAGCCCCGGAGGACGAAGGCTCTGTTTCCCAATCCGGTGACAGCTCATCTTCCGGACAATCCGGATCCGGGAATTCCAAATCGGGCGATGTGGCCAACAAGGATAAAAAGAGCAGCTCCGGCAAAAAATCCGGCAGCAGTTCCGGCAGTTCTGACAAAAGCTCCGGTGGCAACTCCGGCAGTAACTCCGGCAGCAGTTCGGGTGGAACCTGTACCATCTCCATCAACTGCTCCACCATCCTGAACAACATGGATAATCTGACTGCCGGAAAAGAAGACTTCGTACCTTCTGACGGATGGATCCTGAAGGCAACTCAAGTAAGCTTCAGCGAAGGGGAATCCGTTCATGATGTCCTTCAGCGGGTCTGCAAGGAGAAAGGAATCCACATGGAATCCGCCTTCACTCCGGCCTATGACTCCGCCTATGTGGAAGGAATCAATCAGCTCTATGAATTTGATTGCGGCGAGCTGTCCGGCTGGATGTACAACGTCAACGGCTGGTTCCCCAATTACGGATGCAGTAAGTACACCCTGTCGGACGGGGATGTGATCAACTGGGTCTACACCTGTGACCTGGGTAAAGATGTGGGAGATAATTCAATGTATTGATCCTATGCATCCTATGCAAATGAAACAGGAGGTCTGTAAATGATTGACATACATAACTGTGAGACGGTTTTCTACGAGAAAGAGGTACTGCTGGAGGAGTATAGGAAAGACTGTGTGGATGTGCCCAGATTTCTGTCTTATTGCCGCAAATGTACCAATTTCGGAAAGATCTGGTCCTGCCCGGAATTCGATTTTGATCCCATGGACTATTGGAACAGGTATCAGCACCTGAGGATCATCGCCATGAAGATCATCGTGCCCCGGGAACTTCGGGAGAAGGAGTTTGATGACCAGGGAAAGACCCGGGTGATCACTTCCCTGCTGGACGGTTACAAGAGAGACTTTGACAAATATATCTATGAACAGGAGAAGACGAAAGAGAACTCCATAGGGCTTAGCGGGGGATCCTGCCTCTTATGCAGCCCGGCTCCTTGCAGCAGGGAGGAAGGAAAACCCTGCAGACAGCCGGATAAGATGAGACATTCCATCGAATCCCTGGGGGGCGATGTAAGCCTGACTGTCACAAAATACCTGAATCAGAAACTGGAATGGATCGAAAATGGCCATCTGCCGGCCCATTTTATGCTTGTGGGAGGACTGCTTTGGTGAGTGATACCTTTTCAACCTATCATCCATCTTTAAATATGTTGTTTTTTGTGGGTGTTCTGGGAGTGACCATGTTTGTCACCCACCCCATCATCCTGGGGATCTCCCTGGTCAGCGCCATCTCCTACGCAACCCTCCTCAAGGGTTGGAGAAGGACCTTGAGGAATAATCTCATTTTCACTCTGCCGGTCATGATCATTGCAGCGGCCTTCAACCCCCTGTTTAATCATTATGGCGTGACCATCCTGGGATATCTGCCCAACGGGAACCCCTTTACCCTGGAGAGCTGTGTCTATGGCCTGGTGATGGCCTTCCTGCTGGCGGCTGTTATCACCTGGTTTTCCTGCTATACCGATGTGATGACCTCGGATAAGTTTATCTACCTCTTTGGCAGGCTGATCCCGGCGCTGTCCCTGGTCCTGTCCATGGCACTTCGCTTTGTGCCTCATTTTGCCCGCCAGGCCGGCGTGATTGCTGACGGACAGAAATGTGTGGGCAGGAGCACTTCCAACGGAAATATATTTGCCAGGATCAAACATGGCATCACCATATTTTCCATCCTGGTAACCTGGGCTCTGGAGAACGCCATCGAGACGGCGGATTCCATGAAATGCAGGGGATACGGGGAGAAGGGAAGAACAGCCTTTGCCATCTTTCGGTTCGACCGGCGGGATGGCTACTGCCTGGCAGGTATGGTGCTGACTTTTAGCATCGTGCTTTTCGGCGCCTCCAGGGGATATGTGTTCTCAAGATACAATCCAAAAATCCTTGTGGAAGGCTGGCCTCTGACCCCGGCAAGCTTTTGTGTCTTTGGTGCATTTCTGATCTTCTGTATGCTTCCGGTGATCCTGGAGTTGGCCAGCCGTTACATGTGGAAGAGAAGGAGAGAGATGGCAGACGGAAGCCTCATAAGAAGCTATCGCCTGTGGGAGCTGGAATGATACCGGAATGATATAAGAGAAGAAATATAAATAAATATACATCAAATATACATCGTCATTATTCGTGCGGAGAGATTACTATGGCATATATCGTTGAGATTCAGGACCTGTCTTTCGCCTATCCCAAGGAGGAGGTCAGAGCGCTGGATCACATTAATCTGAATATTGAAGAAGGGGAATTCCTGGTGCTTTGCGGGAAGAGCGGCTGTGGGAAGAGCACCCTGCTGACCCACCTGAAAACCCCGCTGACCCCTCACGGGAAGCGGAAAGGCCGGCTGCTCTTTGACGGTCAGCCCATCGATGAGATGGAGAACCGGGTTCAGACCCAACGGATCGGTTATGTACTGCAGAATCCGGACAACCAGATTGTCACCGATAAAGTGTGGCATGAACTGGCCTTTGGCCTGGAGAGTCTTGGCTATTCCACCCCGGATATCCGCATCCGGGTGGCCGAAATGGCCAGCTATTTCGGTATACAGGACTGGTTTTATAAAAATGTGGCAGACCTGTCCGGGGGCCAGAAACAGCTGCTGAATCTGGCATCCATCATGGCCATGCATCCGGATCTTCTGGTGCTGGATGAACCTACTTCTCAGCTGGATCCCATCGCCGCATCGGATTTCCTGGAGACCGTGAAGAAGATACACCGGGATCTGGGTACCACCATCATCCTTACGGAACACCGGCTGGAGGAAGTCTTTCCCGCCGCGGACCGTGTGGTGGTGATGGATCAGGGGAAGATCTATGCCACCGGGACTCCGGAAGAAATCGGGGAGGCCCTGCGGGCGGCAGACCATGAGATGTTTCTTGCCATGCCGGTCCCCATGCAGGTGTATGCCAAGGTCAATCAGTCAAATGATTTTCTCAAGTGTCCCATCACCGTCCGTGACGGCAGACAGTGGCTGGAGAAGGTCTGCCGGGAAAGTGGGATCGAACCGGCAGCAAAAGGTGTATCTGTTTTTGACCCGGAAGAAGAGAACGAGAAGACGAAGGGGGGCGGACAGGGAGAATCCGACATCATCCTTGACTGCAGAGAATTGTGGTTCCGTTACGATAAGGAACTGCCGGATGTGGTAAAAGGAGCTTCTTTCAAGATACGAAGAGGTGAGTTCTACAGCCTCCTTGGAGGAAACGGAACAGGGAAATCCACCACCATGTCCCTGATCTGCCGATTGAGAAAACCTTACCGGGGTAAGATCATCCTGGATGGAAAAGATATCCGTAAATATAAAGACACCGAGTTGTTCCGGGGCTACCTGGGGGTCCTGCCCCAGAATCCCCAATCACTGTTTGTGAAGAAAACCGTGGAGGAAGAACTCTACGAGATGATCGGCGGCTCCAAGGAGAAGAAAAATGTGGAGTACCATATCTCCATGGATAAGAAGGAAGCGGTGGCAGGTATCGCGGAGGTGACCCACCTGACGGACCTTCTTCACCGCCATCCCTATGATCTGTCTGGAGGAGAGCAGCAGAGACTGGCTCTGGCCAAGATCCTCCTCCTTCGGCCTAAACTGCTCTTGCTGGATGAGCCCACCAAGGGACTGGATGCCTATTTTAAGCAGGAATTTGCCGATATCCTGACTCTCTTGAAAGAGCAGGGGGTCACCATTTTCATGATATCCCATGATATCGAGTTTTGTGCAGCCCATGCTGACCGGTGCGGCCTCTTTTTCGATGGAAATATCGTGGTCTCCGGCCGGCCCAGAGAGTTCTTCGCGGGAAATAACTTCTACACCACGGCGGCTAACCGCATGGCCAGGAAGTACTTTCCGGATGTGGTAACGGGAAAGGATGTGGTCAGATGTCTGAATCGGTAAATTGTAAAGAGAAAGATTTCCTGACCCGTTTTTATGAGTCCCCGGAGACGGACTATGACAGTTTGGCAAAAAAGGCTGTGTTCACTCTGCTTCCGGAAAAACGGACCGCCGGGACCGGCTCGAAGGAATCCGGAGAAGATACGGATTTCTCCGATGATATCTTTGCCGAGGACACTCTTCAGTGGAAGGAAAGAGAGAAAAGAGAACTGTCCAAGAGAACCAAGGTAAGCCTGTTTCTTCTGCTTGTGATGATTCCCCTTACCGTCCTGATCGGTATGTACTTCTTCCGCAATGCCCATTATGGGGCGGATCAGAACATCCTTCAGAAGATCTTCGGCAGCAGGATCTATTATTTCTTAAGTCTGGTCATCATGATCTACGCCATGATTCCCTTCTTTATGGTATTTGAAGGGAGGAAACCTCAGGCCAGGGAATTGGTGATCCTGGCTACCATGGTTGCTTTAAACTGTGCCGGAAGAGCCGCATTCTTCATGGTGCCGGATTTTAAACCAATCTATGCCATTACCATCATCAGTGGAATTGCCTTTGGAGGGGAGTCCGGCTTCCTGGTAGGATCCATGACCGTCCTGGTCAGTAATTTCATATTTGGCCAGGGACCATGGACCCCCTGGCAGATGTTCGCCCTGGGTTTCATCGGATTCCTGTCCGGAATCTTCTATCAGACCGGCCTGCTGTCCACCAAACGACTGCCCCTTAGCATCTTTGGTTTCCTGATGGCATTTCTGGTCTATGGGGGGATCATGAACCCGGCTGCCGTCTTTATGAGCATCGGCGAGCCCAACTGGAAATCCATCCTGGCCTATTACATCTCCGGAGTCCCGGTGGACCTGGTGAAAGGCCTTTCCACCTTTCTCTTCCTCTGGTTCGGTTCCCAGCCACTCCTGGAGAAGCTGCAGAGGATCAAGGTGAAATACGGACTGATCAGCCAGTAAGCCGGTATGTGTGAGGCGGAAAGAAATGAACAAGAATCATTTCTCATTTTTCCTAAATAATAATTAAAAAAACAGAAAGGACCGACATGAATACGAAGCCACCATATCGATCAATGAATTTTCCGGTGTATGCCGGTATGCTAAACCAGTTTAAAGACAGCAACGACATAGAGAATTATTATCATCAGGGAGGGCTGAACGGCTTAGAGGTCATCCTTGCGGGAGAGTCCGACCAGGGTAAGATCCGTCCCGATATGGTGAACGGTGTCCACCTGTTCTTCCATATATTCTGGATGGATTTCTGGCTGGGGGACTACAGCCGGCTGGATGAGGAATTCGATTCCAGAGACCAATGGGTGGAATACTATGGAGGCATGGGAAGAGATGCCTATCTCGATCCGTTCCGCAGGGACCTGGAGTATGCCGAGAAGATCGGTGCCAAATATGTGGTCTTCCATGTAAATGAAGTGACCCTCAGAGAGAGTTATCTGTACCGTTACAAATATACCAACCGTCAGGTAATCGATGCTTCTCTGGAAGTGATCAATATCCTTATGTCGGAGAGGGAATATTCCTTTGATTTCCTGGTGGAAAACCTCTGGTGGAGTGGCTTTACAGTCAAAGAACCTCATCTGACCAGACGGCTGGTGGAAGGGATAGACTATGAGAATAAAGGAATCATGCTGGACCTGGGTCATTATATGAACACCAACAGCAGGCTTCGCACCCCGGAACAGGCAGTGGACTATCTCCACCGCATGCTGGATAAACATGAGAAGGCAGGAATCCCCATCACAGACTGGATCAAGGGCATTCATTTGCAGATGTCCCTGGGGGGCCAATATAAGATGGCACAGAAGAAGGCATGGAAATCCAGGAAAAACCGCCTGGAATTTGACGAGATTCCCTTCTATGATCTCTATGCCCTGGCCTATCAGCATGCCGAGAACATAGACCTTCATCAACCCTTTATCGGGGAGGGCGTGAGAGAACTGATCGACCGTATCAATCCCAAATACGTAACCTTTGAACTCAGACAGAGAAACAAAGATGAGTACGAGAAGTTTATCATTGACCAGGGAAGATTTCTGGGATATATATGAGATATAGGAGGTCGATGACGAATGAGATACGGAAAGTTTTTGGAAGACGGAGGGACCATCGGATTTGTGGCACCTTCCTTTGGATGTAATATAGAACCATACTTCAGCGGATTTAATCATGCCCAGGAGATCTTTGAAGACGAGGGTTACCGGCTGGTTTTCGGCGTGAATGTCTACGAGGGAAGCGGGATCGGTATCAGTAATAAACCGGAGATCTGTGGCAGGGAATTCATGGACGGTTATCTGGACCCGGAGAGCGATATCCTCATCTCCTGTGGCGGTGGAGAACTGATGTGTGAGATCCTGGATCATGTGGATTTTGATATGATTGCCCAGGCTCCGCCCAAATGGTTTATGGGCTACTCCGACAATACAAATCTCACTTTTCTGCTGGCCACTCTTTGTGATACTGCCTCAGTGTACGGCCCATGCGCAGCTACATTTGGCATGAAGATATGGCATGAATGTCTCTATGATGCCATGGGAATCCTGCGTGGAGAAGTGCATAAGGTACATGGCTATAATCTGTGGGAGAAAGAAAGTCTGAAGGATGAAGACCATCCCCTGGAACCATATAATCTGACGGAAGCCAAGATCCTGACCTACTATCCGGACAGCAGGAGAGAGTGCACTATGGAGGGCAGACTGCTGGGAGGCTGTCTGGACACCCTGGTCACCTTAAGCGGCACCAGATATGACAAGGTGGCGGAATTCGCCGAGAAATATAAAGAAGACGGAATCATCTGGTTCCTGGAAGCCTGCGATCTGACGGTGTTCAGTATAAGAAGGGCTCTCTGGCAGCTGGACCATAACGGATGGCTGAAACATACCAAAGGCTTCCTCTTCGGAAGACCCTACAACGGGGCACCCATGTTTGGCCTGGACCAGTACCGGGCCGTGACAGACATTCTGGGTAAATATAATGTCCCCATCATCATGGATGTGGACCTGGGACATATCCCGCCCGCCATGCCTTTGGTCTGCGGCAGCTACGCCAAAGTCCGCGCCAAAGACAACAATATCTCTGTAGAGATGGAGTATATTTAGTGTAAATAGAAGTAAATAGAATAAGAAAAGAAGAGAGAAGAGGGGGGTCAGACCCCATTACCGGTGGTAATGGGGTCTGACCCCCCTCATAGTTTTAAAAATTTATTCCTGATTTCCTGCCAGTTCTTCGATCATACCCATGATGATCTGAATGGCCTGGTTCAGTTTGCTGTCTCTCATGTTGCGGGAATATTCCTCCCGTTCATCATAGACATACTGGACAATCTTTAACAGGGAATCCTTGCTCACCTCTTCTTCCTGAAGCACATAACTGTAACCTGACTTCTCGAAGGAAGAAGCGTTCAGGATCTGATCGCCGCGGCTCTGAGATGCCGGGAGGGGAATCAGGATGTTAGGCTTCTTGAGCGCCAGTAATTCGCAGATGGTATTCGCTCCTGCCCTGGAGATGATCAGATCTGCAGCGGCAAAGAGATGAGTCAGTTCCTCCTTGGCATATTCGAACTGTCTGTAGCCCGGGACATCCTCCAGTGAGGTGTCCAGATTGCCGTTTCCGCACAGATGGATGATCTGGAACTGGTCCAGTAAAGCAGTCAGATTCTCACGCAAGGCCTGATTGATAGCCACCGCACCAAGGCTTCCGCCCATGACAAGCAGAACCGGTTTGCCTTCCTCGAAACCGCAGAGTTTCAATCCTTCTTCTTTGGACCCCTGGAAGAGCTCCTGTCGGATGGGAGATCCGGTAAGAACAGATTTGTCAGGGGGCAGGTAACGGATGGTCTCCGGGAAATTACAGCAGATCTTTGTGGCGGCGGGGATGCTCAGCTTGTTGGCAAGTCCAGGTGTGATATCGGATTCATGAATGATCACGGGGATACCCCTTCTCTTGGCGGCAAAAACCACGGGAACCGAAACAAACCCTCCCTTGGAAAATACCACGTCAGGTTTCAGTTTTTTAAGCAGGCGGGAAGCGTCCGTATATCCCTTCAACACTCTGAAAGGATCTGTGAAATTCTTCACATCAAAATATCGTCTTAATTTTCCGGAAGAGATACCGTGATAGGGGATTCCGGCCTCTTCGATCAGTTGCCGTTCCATTCCTTTTTTGGAACCGATGTACTGGATATCGTATCCAGCCTCTTTTAATGCCGGGATTAAAGCGATGTTGGGGGTGACATGACCGGCAGTGCCGCCACCCGTCAAAATAATCCGTTTCATAAATGAGCGCCTCCTAGTCTGCTTGTTCCTCAGAATATTTTTCCTTATATTTTTTTAGAGCCTGTGCCAGCTGATCAGGGCAGGACGTGCCGCGGCCACCGCAATCGATGCCCTCCAGCAGGGAGATTACCTCATCCACCGGACGGTTTTTGGCCAGCTGCGCGACCCCTGACGTATTGCCCATACAGCCGCTGACAAAGCTCACTTCTTTAATCATGTCATTCTCTATGTCAAAAATGATTTCCCGGGAACAGGTCCCTTTGGTTTTGTAACGATACATCACTGTGATCCTCCTGATAAATCATTACAAGTATAGCACTATTTAATAAAAATGAATAGCGAAAAAAACGACGAAAAAACACCGTTTTTTTCAAATTTTTAGTAATCTTCTTCAATGACCTGAAAGTCAAGATAGTCATATTCGATATGTTCGATGAAATTATCCTGGGTGAAACGGGTGCGGGCATGGCGGATGAATTCCCGTTTGTTTTTATCAAGCCACAAGGGCTTCTCCAGATTCAATTCATAGCAGGCCTCCTCCAGGGATGCGTAGACTTTCTGCGTCCGCGTCATGGACATATCATAATTTTCTATGACCACATCCTCCATCAGATGATTCTTTTGAAACAGCTTACACCAGATTCTCATGGCTATATTCTCCTCGTCGTTATGAATTCACCCTTATTATATATAATATAAAATCAAAAATAAACTATTCACTAAATGAAATGATATGTGTTATACTAAGGAAATGCTGGAACAGTAAGAAAAAAGAGATGTCAGGAGGACAAGTATTATGAGCAGAGTTTATAATTTCTCCGCAGGCCCGGCAGTGCTGCCGGAAGAAGTGCTGCAGGAAGCAGCTGCGGAGATGATGGATTACAGAGGAACCGGTATGTCCGTTATGGAAATGAGCCACCGTTCCAAAGCGTTTGATGATATTATCAAGGAAGCAGAGCAGGATCTGAGAGACCTTCTGCATATTCCGGACAACTACAAGGTGCTTTTCCTGCAGGGAGGAGCTTCCCAGCAGTTCGCAGCCATCCCCATGAACCTGATGAAAAATGGGGTTGCTGATTACATCATCACAGGCCAGTGGGCAAAGAAGGCTTATCAGGAAGCACAGAAATACGGAAAGGCAGTTGCAGTGGCATCTTCCGAAGATGAAACCTTCTCCTATATTCCGGATTGCTCCGATCTCCCCATCGATGAGGATGCGGATTATGTATACATCTGTGAGAACAACACTATCTACGGAACAAAATTCAAAACCCTCCCTAACACCAAGGGTAAGATTTTAGTATCTGACGTATCTTCCTGCTTCCTGGCAGAACCCCATGATGTGGAGAAATACGGCATACTTTACGGTGGTGTTCAGAAGAATATCGGGCCGGCAGGCGTGGTGATCTCCATCATCCGCGAAGACCTGATCACTGATGACGTGAATCCGGCAACCCCCACCATGCTGAAGTTCAAAACCCAGGCGGACAAAGATTCCTTATATAACACACCGCCTTGCTACGCCATTTACATCTGCGGTAAAGTCTTCAAGTGGCTCAAGAAGATGGGCGGACTTGAAGTTATGGCCGCTAAAAATGAAGAGAAAGCGAAGATCCTCTATGATTTCCTGGACCAGAGCAAGATGTTCCGCGGAACCGTGAGAAAAGAAGACCGGTCCGTCATGAACGTTCCCTTTGTCACAGGAGATAAAGACCTGGATGCCAAGTTCGTAGCAGAAGCAGCCAAAGCAGGGCTCGTGAACCTGAAAGGCCACAGGTCTGTGGGCGGTATGCGTGCATCCATCTACAATGCCATGCCCAAGGAAGGCGTGGAGAAATTAGTTTCCTTCATGAAAGAATTCGAGGAGGCAAATGCCTGATTAAAACGAGACGATATAAGTAAGTCTCTTCGCAGGACGGGATCGGCTGATACGATTTCGTCCTGCAAACCTGTAAGAATACCGTGTATTGTGTGACCGGCAAGAAGAAATCGAGGTAACCATGGCGAGACAGATCGTGAATTATGAGCTCTTTACTCATCGGAGAGAAGAACTTAGAAGAATTGAAAAACTGAGACTCCGCCGTAGAAGGATGAGGATGCTGATCGTGGCGCTTATCTTTCTGTTTCTTTGCGCCATTTTTTATGTCATCCAGCAAAGCCGGTGCAATTACTATAAATATAAAGAAGAAATCAAGACAGAGCAGAATTCGGATGTATATTACGAGACATTTGCCGGGGGATTCCTCAAGTACAGCAACAACGGAATCGAGTTCCAGAAGGAATTCGGACTGGCCAAATGGAATATAGCCCTGTCCTTCCATAAACCCTTCCTTGCAAAATCCAAACGATATGTTTTTCTGGGTGATAAAGGAGGAAACCAGGCCATCCTGTTTGATACCGAAGGGGAAGTGCAGAGATTTACTTTCAAATACCCCATCGTTCAGCTGGATGTGGCAGAAAACGGGAACATAGCAGTGATTCTTCAGGCGGACGACTGCAATTATGTGGAAGCATACAAGTCTGACGGAGCGATCATCGCAGAGACGAAGACCACTCTGGGTGAGACCGGATATCCTCTCGCAGCCGCTATGTCACCGGACGGAACAGAACTGGCGGTTAGTTATTATGTAGTGGAAGACCTCGTCGGAAAATCCAGGATATCTTTCTACGATTTCAGCCGCCAGCTGCAGCAGGACACGATTCCTCTCAAGGGAGGATTTGATTATGAGAATACCCTGATCCCCAAGCTGCAGTTCCTGAAAAAGAACCGTATGATCGCTTACGGCAATGATGCCACACATTATTACAATATCTCCGGCGAACCCAGGGAGACCAAGACCATAAGGTTTGATACCACCATCGAAAGCGTATTCAGCGGAGATAGTTATTATGGATACGTCTGTAAAAATAAAGAAGAAGACGAGGGGAAATATCAGATCTATCTCTATAATAAGAATGGAAACCGCCGCATGAGCACAACCCTCGACATCGATTTCGACAAGATCTTCATGGTTGGAAATGATATCGTTGCCACCAAAGACAATATCTGCACCATAATCAACACGAACGGAAATATCCTCTACCAGGGAACCCTGGAGGGCGGGCGTATTGAGAAAGTGCTCCCCTGTTTCGGATGGAGGACCTACCGCGTTGTCTTTGAGAATAAGATTGTCCGTCTGCAGCTGAGTTTCTTCGGGTTGAACGAAGGATGAAAACCGGACGGACAATTTAAAGAATCATTTGCAAAAAAGTCGTTGACAAAGGATTTTTGCTGTGATAAAATAACAAAGTCGCTACGAAAACGGGCGAGATAAACCGGATAGTTGTGACACCGCATCTTGATAACTGAATAACAAAACAACCTTGAACGTTCAATTCATACA
>CAMNGO010000006.1 GCA_946538445.1 uncultured Lachnospiraceae bacterium | reverse complement strand
GGAGGAAGGCACCCATGGAGGCTGCCATACCCATACAGATCGGGGATACATCACATTTGATAAACTGCATGGTGTCATAGATCGCCATGCCTGCTGTCACAGACCCGCCCGGGCTCATGATGTAGAGGTTGATGTCCTTGTCCGGATCCTCGGATTCCAGATACAGCAGCTGGGATACCACCAGGCTGGCTGTCACATCGTTCACTTCTTCGCCCAGAAAGATGATTCTCTCTTTCAACAGTCTGGAGTAGATATCATATGATCTCTCCCCACGGCTCGTCTGTTCTACTACATAAGGTACTAAACTCAAAAATATACCTCCTAATATGCCTGATTACTCAGCTTCGTCAAAATCAAGTTCCTCGGTAGCCTCTGTAATGTTTGCATTCTCATATAAGAAATCTACAGCCTTCTGTACTGCCAGATTCCGTTTCATGTTTTCCTTCTCTGCATCTCCCATGAAAGCGGCGATCTGATCTGCTTCCATCTGATACATGGAAGCCATTCTGTCAAACTCGCCCTGGAGATCTTCATCAGATGCTGTGATTCCTTCTGCTGCCACGATTGCTTCCAGAACCAGGCTTCCCTTTACTCTGGACTCAGCCTGAGGTCTCATGCTGTCCTTAAGGGAATCCAGGTTGCCGCCGCTGAACTGAAGGTACTGTTCGAAGGAGAGACCCTGATAGGTAATTCTCTGCTTGAACTCTTCCACCATCTGTTCGATCTCACTTTCGATCATGGCTTCCGGGATATCCATCTGTGCATTCTCCACAGCCTGCTCAATCAGGGCATTCTGCATTTTATTCTTGGCGTTCTCCTCTTTCCCTGCCTTCAGTGAAAGACGGATGTCTTCTTTGTATTCCTCAAGGGTATCAAAATCTGTGTAGTCAGCTGCGAAGTCATCATCCAGCTCATCCAGCTGTTTCTCTTTGATCCCAAGAATCTCCACATGGAATGTGGCAGGCTTTCCTGCAAGTTCCTCAGCGTGGTATTCCTCCGGGAAGGTCACTTCCACGTCTTTGGTGTCTCCGATATTAAGGCCTACCAGCTGATCCTCAAATGTATCGATGAAAGAATGGGATCCGATGGTAAGATTCTGGTTCTCAGCTGTGCCTCCGTCAAAAGGAACACCGTCGATGGTTCCTGCATAGTTCAGTCGGATGATGTCGCCTTCCTTGACAGGTCTGTCAGTGATTTCAACTTCTCTGGAGTTTTTCTCCTGAGCCTTCTTCAGTTCTTCCTGAATCTCTTCCTCTGTGACTTCTGTATCTTCTTTATCAACGGCTAAGCCTTTGTATTCTCCTAAAGTAACTTCCGGCTTCACTGCTACTGTGGCAGTGAAAATGAAGTTCTGTCCTTTGCCGATCTGAACGATATCAACTTCAGGACGGGAAACGATATCCAGCTCACTCTCCTCAGTTGCGGCAGGATAAGCTGTCTGCATAACATCGTTGGCGGCATCCTCATAAAATACGCCGGCACCGTAAGTCTTCTCGATCATATTCATAGGAACTTTACCCTTGCGGAAGCCGGGGATGTTGAAAGAAGATTTCTGCTTATTGTAAGCTCTTCTCATCGCTGCATCGAATTCTTTCGCATCCACCTCTATGGTCAATTTAGCCATGTTATGCTCTAATCTCTCAACTTGTACACTCATTGTTCGGTTTCCTCCTTAATATGCTCCTTTTTTCTGTCTTCTTTATAATCGACTCCCTTCTGTACCGGGAATCATCATGCCATGTCTTTACATGTCTGTTTTCCTAAATTACATGAAAACACATTTTAGTATTATAACATGGCTTTCTGGCACTGTCTATATATTTTTTGCATTTTCCCTATGGTATATCCTCCACATTTAACAGGTTCACAATGTAAGTATTGGAGGTGTTAAATGTAATGTTCTGATGGGTTTTGCTGACCTGATGGACCACCAGTTCGTCCTCGTCTTTTATGGCATTGGCCGGAATCTTCAGGGCAAAGTCACTGATCTTGGTTGTATCCACCGGACTGTCATTCACATAGACCCGGCTGTAATCCGTAAAATGTTCTCCCATCACATAGATGGAATCATCTTTCTTTCTAAGCCCTTTAACAGCCACACTGTCGATACAGTATCTGATCTTGCTGGCCTTCAGCTCACCCTCTCCCTCCCTTGAGAAAGAAGAGCCATAGAGAAGATCATACTGGAGCATCTTCATATTCCTCTTATAGTTCTTGGTCTCCTGCATGGCCTGATGGTACCGGTTCATGATTCCTTCCCGAATATCCAGCTGGGACAGTACTTTTGAAGGGAACTGATAGGATTTCAGATTGCCGGATTCCCCTTTCCTGTGGGCAACATTGTAACCATAATTATCCCATATGACATAAGGAGTCTTATACTTTGATCCGCTTTTCAGGTCCTTCTTCTCCAGATTCAGTCCCGGAAGGTGATCACCGAAAAATACCAGCACGGCCTCCTCATCATATTCGGAAAGGCTTTTGACCAGACTGCCGATGAACAGATCCATCTCATACAGCTGGTTGACATAATAGGTCAAGGTATTCCGGTAGGATTCATCCATGTCTTCATTTAAAACTCTGATCCTTGGATTTATCACCTTTTTGTCGGGGTAGTCTCCATGTCCCTGTACTGAGATGGTATATATGTAGTCTTTGCCGGGAGTCTCTTCCAGAGTATTCATGATGTAATCCTCCAGGATCTTGTCTTTGGCCCAGCCGGCATCGTTATAATCGATGATGTTCATATTCTCAGAGGAGATGAAATTGTCAAAACCCAGATTACAATACACCTTATCTCTGTCGTAGAAAGAGGCATTGTTGTTATGGATGACGGAAGTAACGTAACCTTCATTTCTCATCCAGTAAGCCATGCTCTCGCAGGTCCTCTTGTGAAGAATACTACGGTAGGGGTACTCCCCTGTCCCGAAATAGGAGAGGTTCATACCTGTGAGGGCTTCAAATTCCGTGTTGATGGTTCCGGCCCCATAGACCGGCACAGTCACATAGCCTGATGTAGTCTGCTCCTGGAGGGCGTGAAGGTTGGGCAGAGGATCTGAGGACAGCTCCAATCCTTTCATTTCCGTTGCGTCAAAATAGGATTCCAGCTGCAGGAAGATGACATTTGGCCTTTTACTTCCCTCTTTCTCTCCATGCTCCTCTTTCCATCGTTTATCCGTGACCTTCATGATCTTCTTGACCCTGGTCCTGGAGTAGTCGATGGGGCGGTCGATTCCTGTATCTATGGCAGTGATCACAAACCCATAGGCGCTGCCATAATCCTGATAGCCGGCAATGAGATTATCGAATTTGGAGATCAGAAGTTTCCTCCCCACACCAAAATAAGTAGCCATGGCAAACAAAATGATAAAAAAGCCCACAAGAACGGCATTCATCCTGAGGTCAAACGCCTTTCTGGCACTGGGGCTATAGAGAAACAGAGTTACAAGTCCTGCGATTCCCAGAGTAATCAGTATGATCCCCACTATGATCTCCGCGACGGAAAAATAGCTCGTAAGGACCGGTATGGTGGACTTAAAGATGGTGAGATCCACCGCGGTAAAAGGAGTTTTCCGATTGATCAGGATAATGCCGTTGATCAATCCAATCATGCCCCACCAGACAAAGATGATGCCAAAGAAGAAATATTTTTTGCTCACCAGAAACACGATGGAAAAAGAGATAAAAATGATGAGCATGTTATATAAGAAGATAAAGGTCCTCTCCTGCATGAACATAAGGAGGGCGGTAAAAGACCGTCTCTCCATCAGTTCCATGAAAACTGTCAATCCGAAAGAGGCAAAAAGATTGAGGCAGAATACTTTACGGTTCGACGGACATAATATTTTCTTCAACAATCTTCTCACCTCCTGACTTCGCAGACAATGCTTATCTGTATTTCTTATGTATCTCGTATGCCTGAACCACAAACCTCCAACTTTCTCCCGAGGAAGAACAGGTGGAAAGCGTCAGAATCGAAGATCCCGGGCAAGATGTTTCCTCCCCTTTCATAAGAGATTGGTTCCGGGCTTCTTCTATGTAGTCCTCCCTCTCCCTGTCATTGGAAAAGGTCAGAGCATAGACACCTTGCTGTGTATTCAGGTTTATCCTGCGGACGGAGAAAATGCGGTAGGTAATCTCCACCCCGGGGATATTAATGACAATATCCGGATGTAACAGAAGGGAAGCCTTCTCATTATATGTGGGATCATAGAGGTCTTTCAGCCCTCCGAACATCTTTTTTGTTCTCATATTATGCCCATATATAATATAATTGTTTCCCGTAAAAGCGGTATCACACCCTGCATCCAGAAAGATCGCACCGGAGGAATTCTCCCTCCCGGCGGCGGTATGATTCAGGTAATATGTATTATCGCTTCCCTGTACTACCGGATAGTCGATGGTCGTATCCGGTATGTGGATCCATGCCACAATATCCGGATTTCTCTTTTGCAGACGTTCAAAATCGATGGCAGATTCCACGGAATCTCCACCCCTCTCCTCTTTGGTATGGTCGGCCCAGTCTTCATACTCCTTCTCTGCCTGATGATGCTCTCTGAAATCTTTTCCGATCTTCAGGCACTGCATGAGAAAAATCATCAGGCATAAAGCAAGAAACAGAAGCCGGGACAGTCTTCGGACATTTCCGATCATAGCCTGCACATCTGCCTTTCTTTATATATTTTAAAAAATGGAATCCTTTTCCCTATTTCAGGCGCAGCGGAACTCCGCTGATGGAGATATAGACTTCCTCACTGAGAGATGCCAGCAACTGGTTTGCTTTCCCGGCCATGTCCGTAAAGATTCTCCCCAGACGATAGGAGGAAACCATGGACATGCCCAGTTCATTTGTCACCAGGATCAAAGTCTTGTTTCCATCCCGGGCGCCTTTGACGATATTGCCCAGCTCCTTCATTACATCCGCTTCGATATCCGCAATCTCCTCTTTGGAGATGGTATCGAAGTCCCTCTCCTCCTCAAAGAGGATGTTGGTGATCAGAACTGTAATACAATCCAGCAGGATGGTATTCTTCTCCGTTTCACGGATCACATCACCCAGGTCCCGGTATCCCTCATAGGTCCCCCACTGGGAATCCCTTCTCTCCTGATGGATCCGGATCCTTTCCTTCATATCTTCATCGGTGGGAATGGCAGTGGCGATATACAGTACGCTGCGTTTTCCATGTTCCTTGGCCTTCTGCTCGGCCAGAACACTCTTTCCACTCCGGCTTCCACCGGTAACCATAATCACTTTTGACATAAAAATCCCTCCATTCTGCTTTCATGAAAAATATATCGTTAATCAATACTGATCCTGTCTGCGATTATCAATCCCCAGCTCAGCCTTCTCCGCGACAAAGATATAATGCATGGTCATAAAGACTCCCAGGAAAATGACCCAGATGGGGCCGATCGGATTGCCCAGGCATGCATTGATCCCTGACAGGAGAACAAAAGGTGCTCTCGCATAGATTGCGAAGATAAAGGCTGTCCGGAAAGGCACCGGCTTTCCTTCCTTATCCCTGGCCATGGTCCTGGAGATGAGGGCAAAGAAAAGCACCGAGATCAGGTATGCCGCAACCTTGGTCAGGTAAGTGAGTACAAAAGTGATAACCAGCATAACCTTGGCCACCGGCATGACATTCAGAAGACTCTGATTATTTACGGTTTGCTCCACATCGGAAAACTTTATCTCATAGACCATACCGGAATTCTTTAACATCATGTTTGTCCTGGAGATGAGAATCACTTCCGGATAATCGATGTTCACTTCCTCCTGTTTGTTGGCTTCCACGGAGGAATCCGCCTTAATATAGATGAAGCCGGGCATCTTAATCTCCATGGGGCTCTCTATCTCAAATACTCCGTTTTCCAAAGTAAATGAGGGTATCCCGTTGGTCACCATATTATTCAATCCACCCACACTTACATCCCATGCCAGGAAAGGTATCAATGTCTCCAGGGCAAAAGAAAGAAAGGTGATGAAGATTACGAATCCTACCAGACGGCTTTTTTTCAGATGCAATAGCTCTTTGTACCTGCTTGGTTTAAAAAAAGATATCGGTATTTGATCAAATAACCCGTAATTTTTATTTTCTTCCATTCATATTTCCTCTTAATTATCCGAATATTTATCTCCGATAGATGATGGACTCGGCTATCTGATCCGCTGCTTCTGTGCCTTTCAATATCTCAACCAACCTCAAGGCAAAGGGGATTGCTGTACCGACACCACGGCTGGTGACGATATGGGCATCTGACACAACCTCTTCCTCCAGGTAAGCTTCACAATCCTGACCCGTGACGGCTCCCGGGTAGCTGGTAGCCTTTTTGTCCTTCAGGAATCCAAGATTGGCAAATACAGACGGAGCTGCGCAAATAGCTGCCAGCCAGCCCTTTTTCTCATTCTGTTCCTCAAGCATCCTGCATAGGCCTTGGTGGGCTCCCAGATTTTTGGTCCCCGGCATACCTCCGGGAAGGATCAGCATATCTGCCGGCATCTCTGTCTCTTCAAATAGGAGGTCAGTCTCTATCGTTATCCCATGAGAGCCTGTCACTTGCTTTTTATCCATGACAGATACAGTCCTTAACTCTGCTCCACTTCTCCGGATCAGGTCCACTGTGGTCAATGCCTCAACTTCCTCAAATCCTTCCGCGAAAAACACATATACCATCTATCGTCCCTCCATTTGTTTCCCGTATTCCAACACTCTATCTTTAATCTTAACTATTTTATCCCAAATAGGTCGGTTAATCAAGTAAGGGCCTTTATTTATTTTTGAAATTATGCTTCCATAAAATCTGAGATAGGTGTATTTTGTAATTGACAAATGGATAAGAGACAGCAAGGAGGAGGAAATATGGAAATAGAAAGAAAATTTCTGGTAAAAAAGCTACCCGATCATCTGGATCAGTATCCTCATGATGAATTATGTCAGGCATACGTCTGCACCTCACCGGTAATCCGGGTCAGAAAGAAAAATGAAGAATACATTCTGACACTGAAATCAGGCGGCTTGCTGGCCAGGGAGGAGATTGAGATGCCAATCAATGAGTCCTCCTTTACACATCTGAAAAACAAGAAGGATGGCATGCTGATTTCCAAAACCAGATATAAGATACCGGAGAAGGAGGGGCTCCTTATCGAACTGGACCTCTTTCATGAGGAATACGAAGGATTCTGTATAGCAGAGGTAGAATTTACATCGGTGGAGCAGGCAAATGCTTATATCCCTCCCGCCTGGTTTGGCAAGGACGTTACACAGGATCCACGCTTCCATAATTCTCAATTATGCAGTAACAGTCCGGAACAGGTGGAGGCTTTTTTTAGAAATCTTAATGAGATGGATTAAAAAACGGATTTCATTCTGAAAAGTTACCAATTTTGTAAAAAAAATTCACAAATAATTAAGAAAAATTGACCTTTCTTTTTTCTGTCACATATACTATAATATTGCCTATCGTGTTGATATGAAAATGAGAGGAAGGGTTATATGAGTAATGATCTTTTGAATACTCCGGAGGGAAAAGAGCCGGATATAGAAGATAAAGAGAAAGACACCGTCATGCCGGAAACTCCTTCCGTGGATGAAGTCGTAGAGACGGCAATGGTGGAGAATACAGAATCTGCTGATAATACAGTAGCAGTTGAAAATACAGAAACTGCAGACAATACAGTAGCAGCCGATACCACTGAAACAGTGGACAATGCAGCAGCAGCTGATAACAGCGAAACAGCGGACAACACCCCAACAGTTGATCACGCAGAAACAACGGACAATACAGCAGAGGTCGATCACGCAGAAGCAGCGAAGGTTGTCGAGGAAGCACCCGTTAGAAAGAAGCGTCGCTGGCCTTTTGTCCTGGCAGCCCTTGTGGTTCTTCTCGGCGCTGTCTATGGAGGAGGCTACTACTATTATTCCAGTCATTTTCCCCATGCCATAAAGGCAAATGGAAAGAGTCTCGGGGAGCTGACCGTGGAGGAAGCAGAGAAGGTATTTACCGATGATATCGATGCCCACTCCATCGTCCTCAAGGAAAAAGAGCGGGAAGAAACGATCTCCGCTTCCGCCGTCCACACCGTTATTGACGTGGGAAGCCAGGTGCAGGACCTCTTTGATTCCCTGGATCCCAGATTATGGTTCACCAATATGTTCGGAGATAAGAATAACACTCTGACTCTGAATGTGAGCTATGACAAAGATGCCATGAACGCTCTGGTGGATTCCCTGGAATGCTTTAAAAAAGAAAACATAGTCGCGCCGGTCAGCACCTATATACAGGCCGGTGAGACAGAGTTCGAGATCGTGCCGGAGGTTCTTGGCAATACCGTCATTAAGAAGAGGCTGACTGCAGCCATCGACGAATCCCTGGCAAGCTGTAAGACATCCATTGATCTGGTGGAGGAAGACATCTATAAACTTCCGAAATATTACGCCAAGGACGAGGTTGTTATCAAGGCACGGGATAAAGCCAACAAATTCACCCATGGTACCATCGTCCATGATTTCACTTATGCCACGGAAACCATTGATTACAATACCACCAAAAACTGGATCTCCATCTCCAAAGATTTCAAGGTGGAACTGCTGAGCAGTCTTGTGGGAGATTATGTGGAATCCCTGGGAAATAAATATAATACCATGGGCAGCGCCCGACCCTTTACAACTGCAAACGGAAATAAGATCAATGTTCATGACGGCGATTACGGATGGAGGATCGATTTCCAGAAAGAGAAAAAGAAGCTTATCAAAGAGTTGAAAAGCGGCGAGGATGTGAATCGGAAGCCGATTTATTCCTACAAGGCCGCCATCCAGACCAAGGAGACGGACATCGGAGATTCTTATGTGGAAGTCAACCTGGCTGCCCAGGAATTATGGCTTTTCGTGGACGGAGACTGTATCATGAATACCTCCGTGGTCACCGGCAAACCGCCTCACGTTACCTATTCCGGCGTCTATGGAATCACCTATAAGAAACGGGATGATTACCTGGAAGGTTATAATGCAGACGGAACCCCTTATCGTTCCCACGTGGAATATTGGATGCCTTTTAATGGTAACCAGGGCTTACATGACGCCAGCTGGAGGGACAGCTTCGGCGGCAATATCTATAAGACCAACGGTTCTCATGGCTGTGTAAACTGTCCTACCTGGGCTGCAGCCACCCTGTTCGAATATGTGGATGAGAACTTCCCCGTTATCATTTATTAAATCAATTAACCCCAGGCACTTTTTTGTGCCTGGGGTTTTCATTTTATATCATCTGATATGTCGGGATTCTATCTTCTCACCTTGGTTCCTCTTCCATCCCTGGAAGTCAGTTTCAGTTTGCCAAGATATAATTCCTTCTCTTTGTACATAATGTGGGCGGAGGTGTCCCCGGCATCACAGAGATACACGGATCTCACTTGGTCTTCTCCCTTTAAGCTCATTCCCCGAAGACCAATCGTGGCTTTCTTCTTCTTTCCGATCTCATCGATGGAAAAACGAAGGAAATATCCGTTGGCGCTTTGAAGAACGATGCTCTTCTTCTGCTTCTCTTCCTCGGATAATAAACTGATGTAGACAACCTCATCCCCTTCTCCCAGCTTGGTGGAAGCTACTGTTTTCTTGGAGACGATAAATTCGGAAGCCTCCACGAACTTAACCATGGATTTCCTGGTGACAAAGAGGAGTTCTTTCCCTTCCAGTTCTTCCATGGGGAAGATGGCCAGAATCTGCTGGCTTGCATGGTCATAGTTGCAGACATTATCCAGGGGAACACCCTTGTCCCTCAGCCGTCCGGCAGGCAGATCCATGGCTTTCAGCTGATGCATCATTCCGTCCTGAGTAAAGAGGACCAATCTGTCTGTATTCCTGCAGGGCACGATGAAGGTGTACTCTGCCTTGACGGTCTCCTCATTCCTGTCGTAGGTTGCCTTATCCATAGTCTTGCCATAGCCAAAACGGTCCATAACGAAGACAACTTCCTTCTCTTCCACCGGAAGTTCCTCCACCACGGCTGCCTTGGCGTTGGTAAGAACGGTCTTGCGTTCAAATCCATATTCTTTCTTGATCTTCAGGAGGTCTTTCTTGATGACCTTCTTCATCTCTTTTGGATCATTGAGAATCTTCTCATACTGGCTGATCTCGGAAAGAAGTTTTGCATACTCCTCCTGCAGGGCAAGGATTTCCAACCCGATCAACCGGTAGAGCCTCATCTCCAGGATGGCGGTGGCTTGTTTCTCCGTGAAGCGAAGCTTTGCCGCCTGTTTTTTTGATTTCTGGCTTCGGAAATTGATTCCTTCCGTGACCCCCTCCATAAGGCAGGCCTTTGCCTGTTTAAGGTTGCTGCTGCCTCTTAAGATCTCAATAATCAGGTCGATCACATCACAGGCCTGGATAAGTCCTTCTTTGATCTCCTTTTGCTCCAGGGCCCTCTCCAGAAGAGTGGTATATTTTCTGCGCACCAGTTCATAGTGGAAATTGGTGTGGTGGCGGATGATGTCCTTCAGACTTAACTGTTCCGGTCTTCCATCCACGATGGCCAGCATGTTTACACCGAAAGTATCCTCCAGCCTGGTCTTCTTGTATAAGAGATTCTTAAGTCTCTCCACATCCGCATTCTTCTTCAGTTCCAGGACGATGCGGATTCCTTCTTTGGAAGATTCATTGGAGATATCAGTGATATCTGCAGTCTTCTTCCCTTCGATGAGTCCCACCACATCCGAGATGAACTTACCGATATTTGCGCCAATCATGGTGTAGGGAATCTCCGAGATCACCAGCTTATCCTTCCCGCTTTTCTTTCTGGACCGTTCCAGTTCCACCTTACCGCGAATCTTGATCTTGCCGGCACCTGTCTCATAGATGTCCAATAAATCGTTCTCATTGACCACCAGGCCGCCTGTGGGGAAATCCGGCCCCTTGATATACTGCATCAGCTCTTTGACCGTGATGTCCTCATGATCCATGTAGGCGATGATGCCATCCACCACTTCCCCCAGATTATGGGGCGGAATATTCGTGGTCATACCCACGGCGATTCCCTCTGCCCCGTTGATCAGGAGATTGGGGATCCGGACGGGGAGAACCACCGGTTCTTTCTCCGTCTCATCAAAATTGGGTTGAAAGTCCACGATATTTTTATCCATATCCGCCAGGTAGACATCCTGTGTGAATTTCTGTAATTTGGCCTCGGTATAACGCATGGCCGCTGCTCCATCCCCTTCGATCGAGCCGAAATTCCCGTGTCCGTCCACCAGGGGCATACCCTTTTTAAAGTCCTGTTCCATCACCACCAGAGCGTCATAGATAGACGTATCCCCGTGGGGGTGATATTTACCCATGGTATCTCCCACGATACGGGCAGATTTCCGGTGGGGACGGTCAGACCGGAGCCCCAGCTCCTGCATGGCATACAAAACCCTTCTCTGCACCGGTTTCAGGCCATCCCGCACGTCGGGAAGAGCCCTCTGGCAGATGACACTCATGGCGTAATCGATATATGATTTTTGCATGATATCAGAAAACTCTGATCGGATAATTCGCTCTGACATACTATACATCTACCTCCGCATCTTGTGCATGTTCATGAATGAATTCCCTTCTGGGTGCCACCTCGCTGCCCATGAGCATGGAGGTGATCTGGGAAGCCATCCTGCCGTCCTCGATCTCCACCTGTTTTAAGATCCGTGTCTCCGGGCATAAAGTGGTCTCCCAGAGCTGGTCGGCATCCATCTCCCCAAGTCCCTTGTACCTCTGGAGAGTAAAGGCCCCGCTGTGGGTCTTACGATACCTTTCCAGGGCTTTATCGTCGTAGAGGTATTCTTCCTTGCCTTTCTTGGGAATCGCCTTATATAAGGGCGGTGTGGCCAGAAAAACGTGACCGTGATGGATCAGGTCAGGCATAAACCGGTAGAAGAAGGTCAGGAGGAGAGTTGCAATATGAGCACCATCCACATCCGCATCCGTCATAATGATGATCTTATGGTAGCGGAGCTTACTGATATCGAAATCATTTCCGTATCCTTCCGAGAAACCACAGCCGAAGGTATGGATCATCGTTTTGATCTCTGCATTGGCCAGGACCTTGTCCATGGAGGCTTTCTCCACGTTCAGGATCTTGCCACGGATAGGCAGAATGGCCTGGGTCTTGCGGTTTCTGGCAGTTTTGGCAGAACCTCCGGCAGAATCTCCCTCCACGATAAAGACTTCACACTCCTCCGGTTTCCGGCTCTCACAGTTGGCCAGCTTACCGTTGGAATCAATGGAAAACTTGGATTTGGAGATCAGGTTGGTCTTGGCTTTCTCCTCTACTTTACGGATCTTGGCAGATTTCTCCGCGCAGGCCAGGATACTTTTAAGTTCCTCCAGATGGCGGTCAAAGTACATGGTCAGTTCTTCACCCACTACATCGGATACTGCCTTTCCTGCATCCGGATTATCCAGTTTGGTTTTGGTCTGCCCCTCAAAACGGGGATCTTTATGTTTGATGGAGATGACGGCTGTCATGCCGTTTCGGACATCGGCCCCGGTAAAATTGGAGTCCTTCTCTTTTAGAACCCCGATGTCGCGGGCGTACTGATTCATCACCATGGTAAACTTCGTCTTAAATCCGGTGATATGGGTGCCACCTTCCATGGTTCCGATATTGTTGCAGAATCCCAGGATCTCTTCCTGGAACTCATCCACGTACTGAAAGGCGATCTCCACATCGATCTCATCCACCATCCGGTGGAAATATACCACCTCCGTGACACTGTGTTTTCCCTTATTCAGGTCCTCCACATAGGCTTTCAGGCCTTCGGGCTCATGGTAGACGATGACTTCTTCTTCCCCGGCTCTCCGGTTCTCAAAGGTGATGGTAAGACCGGGATTTAAGTAGGCCGTCTCATGAAGGCGGCTTTTGATGGAGCTGGCTTTAAAGTAAGTTCTGTCAAAGATCTCATCGTCCGGCAGGAAAGTGACGGTGGTTCCACTGTCCTCTTTTCTGCACTTGCCGATCATCTCCAGGGGAGCCACAGCTTTGCCCCGTTCAAACATCTGCTGGTAGACCTTTCCATCGGACTGAATCCTGACTTCCAGCCAGACGGACAGGGCATTCACCACGGATGCCCCCACTCCATGGAGACCGCCGGAGATCTTATAACCGCCATTTCCGAATTTACCGCCGGCATGGAGCATAGTGAAAACAACCTCCACCGCAGGCAGGCCTGTTTTCTCGTTGATCCCCACCGGGATTCCTCTTCCGTTGTCGGAGATGGTGGCAGACCCGTCCTCATCCAGGATTACCTGAATCCGATCACAGTGGCCCGCCAGATGTTCATCCACGGAATTATCCACAATCTCATAGATCAGATGATTAAGACCCTTGGTAGAAACACTTCCGATGTACATACCGGGGCGCTTCCGGACTGCTTCCAGCCCTTCCAGGATAGCGATGCTGTTGGCATCATAGTTTTCATTTGTCTTGTAATTATCCTGTGGCATAGTTTTTATTCCTTACTTTGAATGGCCTGGGAAACTTCACTCAGCTTCATGCCATTTGAACCTTTCAATAACACGATATCATCTTTCTTCACATAATCCAGCAGGAAAGCAGTCAGGGATTCCCTGTCAGGAAAATGGCGGGTTTTTATCTTATCGGTAGAGTCCGTGATTCCCCGGAGTATCTCCAGGGACAGGTCCCCGTAGACATAGACCTCATCGATCTGCTCCCCGGCGATATACCTGCCGATCTCATAGTGGTAGGTTTTTTCATTTTCTCCCAGCTCAAGCATATCCGCCAGGACAGCGATCCTCCTGCCGCTGATACCGTCCATGGTGGACAGGACTCTTAAGGATGCCCGCATGGAATCGGGGCTGGCATTATATGTATCATCAATGAGATAGCAGGCTTCTGCCGGGATCATCCGCTGTCTCTGCCCGTGGAAATGTTTCAGCTGCCCGGCAGCTGCTGCCGGATCCAGACCCATCTGATGGGCAATCCCAAGAGCGACCAGAGCGTTTCTCACATAATGGTCTCCCATCACTTCCAATGTAACCGGAATCTGCTTGTCCTCATAACAGAAGTCAAAGGAGGTGGAGCCATGCCTTGTATTAATATGTTCCGCACGGTAATCACATTCCTCATCAAGCCCGTAGAAATAGGTCTCAAAGGGAAGTTTTCCGCGGTATCTCTTAAGGAAGGAATCATCCCCGTTGAGGAAGACCTTGCCATCCTCATGGAGACCCTTGACGATATCCATCTTCTCCAGACAGATATTCTCCTGGGTTTTCAGCTGGGCGATGTGACTGACGCCGATCACGGTAACCACAGCGATATCAGGCCGGATCATGGTGGTAAGCTTCTCAATCTGTCCCCGCTCACTCATCCCGATCTCCAGGACAGCCACCTGGTCTTCTCTTGTCATATGGGACAGGGTCAGGGGAACTCCCACCTGGGAATTCTG
The DNA here is from genome assembly GCA_946538445.1 of uncultured Lachnospiraceae bacterium. Classification (GTDB taxonomy): domain Bacteria; phylum Bacillota; class Clostridia; order Lachnospirales; family Lachnospiraceae; genus Anaerobutyricum. Next base: position 12,014 of record CAMNGO010000006.1, on the reverse strand, counting down.
GTTTCCCTGGGTCTGATAGACCTTAAGCCCTGCGGACAAGGCTTTGGCGATCATCTCCCGGGTGGTGGTTTTCCCTACACTGCCCGTCACTGCAACCACAGGAAGATTCATCTGATCCCTGTAATAAGTTCCAACCTTCTGCATGGCTTCCAAAGTATCATCCACCCGGATCCAGGGCTTTTCCGAATCTGCCCGGTCATGTTCCTGGGTAAATGTGGCCCCGTTTATCTCCAGGGCACTGTCGATAAAACGATGGGCATCCACCCGCTCCCCGATGATGGGAACGAAGATACTGTCCTCACTTCCGGTTCTGGAGTCGATGGAGAACTCTTTGATCATCTTATTCTCGTCACCACACAGGAGTCGTCCGCCTGTCACCTTCACGATATCTTTAATGGTAATATTATCCATATCTGCCTCCTGAAATGTATCAAAAAAAGAAAAGCGCTTTGCCAGGTCATATGTCTTGGCAAAACGCTTTTCTTGATTATGCTGATTGCCAACACTCCTAGTGTAATACAATCATTTCAATCTTTCAAGCAAATATTTAGGAACATCCGTTCGTATTATTCTTCCAGCAGCTTTTCCACGGAAACCAGTTTCACGCAGGTGATGAAGAGACTGACCGCCGTCACGATCTCATCCAGCGGAGGGAAGGTAGGGGCAATACGGATGTTGGAATCCTTGGGATCCACTCCGTATGGGAAGGTGGCACCGGCTTCTGTCATGGTTACGCCGGCTTCCTTACATTTGGCCACGATCTTCTTCGCACAGCCTTCCATGGCGTCAAAGGAAATGAAATATCCGCCCAGAGGATTGGTCCATCTGGCGATCTTCAGGTCGGACAGTTCCTTGTCCAGCATCTCCAGGGTTGCCTGAAATTTGGGGCGCATGATATCCGCATGCTTTTTCAAATGAGTGGAAAGGCCCTCCACATTTTTAAAATATCTCACATGTCTCAATTCATTGATCTTGTCATAACCGATGGTCTGCCAGGATAACCTGTATTTCACTTCCTCGATATTTGCTTCCGAGGCGGACATGGCAGCGATTCCTGCGCCGGGGAATGTAATCTTGGAAGTGGAGGCGAACTGGTATACCATATCCGGATTGCCGGCCTTCTCACACTCTTCCAGGATGTTTGGAATATCCACGTCAATATCCGGGTAGAGATGATGTAAAGCATAAGCATTATCCCAGAAAATCCGGAAATCTTTGGCAGCCGGTTTCAGAGCCGCAAATCTCTTTACGGTCTCCTCGGAGTATACGATACCGGTGGGATTGGAATATTTGGGAACACACCAGATTCCCTTTACCGTCTCATCATTGTTGACATACTCTTCCACCAGGTCCATATCCGGCCCGTTCTCGTCCATGGGAATGGGAATCATCTCAATGCCGAACTGGGCAGTGATTCCGAAGTGGCGGTCGTAACCGGGAACCGGGCACAGGAATTTCACCTTATCCAGCTTGCACCAGGGTGTGGAACCCAGGATACCGAATGTATAGGCCTGGGAGACGGTATCGAACATGATCTTCAGGCTGGAGTTACCGAATACGATAGTCTGGGATGGTTTTGCATCCATCACATCCCCCATGAGTTTCTTTGCTTCACAGATACCGTCAAGGATACCATAGTTACGAAGGTCAGTGCCGTCCTCCGAATAATAATCATCATGTCCCAAAACCGTCATGATGTCATTGGTAAGATCCAATTGGGCGGAACTTGGCTTTCCTCTGGCCATGTTAAGGGTCAGATCTTTTTCCTTCCAGGCATCATATTCTTTCAATAATTCCTCATGTAAAGAGATCAACTCTTCTCTGGATAACTCCTGATATGCTTTCATCATTACCTCCTGAATGGTCTATTTTATAAATGTTATTCACAAAAAAATACAAGATTGCCCGACAGCCGCCGTTTTAGCAATCTTGTATCATTTTAATTCATTTCCGCCAAAAATGCAAGTTCTAATTTATTTTTATTCATTTTAATTCCATACTTTTGGAAAAATCCCCTTCCTTTAAGGGATTCTTTGAAATTTCCGTCTGTTAATCTTCCATTATCAGGGATGATTCCACGAAAAGTCTCCAGAGAAAGCGACGTAACCCGGCCTCATCCAGCTCATCTGCCTTCCTGTCGTACAGTTCGGTCACTTCCATCTTGAACTCATTTCTCTTGCGTTTCAGAAGGCCTTTCCGACGGTCTTCTTTCTCTTCCACATCAGATCGGATCAGGGCTCTTGCAAGATGATTTCCTTCCCCATTCAGCAGAAGGATCCCGTCTCCTGCCTGAAGATTTCCCTTTACCACTTCTCCTCTCACCAGACAGATTCCATCGGGTGAGCCGGGGGTATAATCCTCCATTTCGTCCACGTAGAAGAGAAATTCTGCCTCCCGGTGAATCTGCATCACCTTCTTCTTCCAGGCCTCCATCTCCCCTTCCATGCCCTTCCGGTATTCCTCCATGGTTTTCCGGTGAAAATCTTTGAGCCAGCCAAGCATTCCTTTACTCCTCCCCGATAATCCTCTTCAGATGATCCCAGCCTTCACACTGACTGTCCCTTCCCAGGATCAGCTCTACCCGGACCTTCTCCTCCATGAGCCGGGATATCTTGTCCAGGCAGGCCTTATAGACGTTATTGTTCTCAATCCTGCCATCGGATAAAACGTAGAGGCGGCATTGACAGTCCACCCCTTCTCTTGTTATATCCCGGCACAGATCCATCATCCATTCGCATCCGATCAGAAGTGCCTCCACTTTGGAGTATTCCCGGATCTGATGGGGTATCTGCAGGCGGAAACCTATGGGATATTCATCCAGGTCCTTCTGGCGCACGACGCCGTCTCCATGGACAAAGCCCTGGATCAGACGGAAATGGCCATGTTCCTGCTCCAGTTCCAGAAGGTCCTGGGTCTCATATAACAAACGGCTCATCTCCAGGGAATTGGCCCGCTCTCCTCTCAAGATTACAAACAGAGCAAGAACCGTCTTTTTTCCCGACAGGATCTCCTCGGCCTCCGAGGGTCTTTCTGTATACTCCCCGGGACTCCTGTCACGGGACTGCTGATCATAGCGTTCCTCCATCTCGATTGCTTCCGTCAATCGACGCTCCCACTCTGAGAGAGGAAGCAGTCTGCCACCCTCAAACACTTCTTTCCAAGCGGCAGGCATAGTCCCGTAAAAAAGGCCGGAATAATCTCTGGTGCTGGCTTTGGGAGGAATCCTTACATTTCCTTTGGAACTGGCAACCATGATCTTATAAAGAAACCTCTGGTCTGCCAGAGCTTGGGCTTTCCGGTCAAACAGGACAAGGTCGCCAAAGATCCTCTCATCCTCCGGATACCATTCGTAATCCTGCTCAAACTCCATCAGCTGAAACCTCTCCGGGTGCAAAAGATACAGAGGATAAGCAGTATCCTTAAGATTCACATAGACATCCTCCAGGGCATAGAGACCCGGACAGATGTGTATACCGGCCAGTTTCTGCTGAATCCGCGCCATGTTTCTGGCGATCTTGTAGAGGATCAGACAGTCCACATGGTAATAGTCCATATTTTGTTTTAAAAACAGTTCTTTCAGCGACAGGATATCTCCGAGACCAATCACTTCAGAATCATCAAACCGTATCTCGGGAATCTCCTTCAACTCAAGGATCAAGGGATGATTCTTACGGAATAATGCTTCCTTGCTGGAACAGTCCAATGGGAGAGTCTGCGCACGATTTCCTTCCTCAGACACCGATGGATACCCCCTTCATCAGATCTTTCAGAGGCTTCACCACGTTGTCGATGGTGATGGTACTCATAGGTTTTAACAGCTGCTCTATCTTCAGATACATTGGGGAGGCTTCCTCATCGATACTGCCATCTGCCTTGATAAAAGCAAAGCGGAAATCCTCCTCACTCATCTTCTCTGTGGTAAAAAAGATGGCCTGCCCGATGGGAAGATCCAGGAAGGATTCACTGTCGTTGCTCCCGTAGGCATCCGAGAAAAGTAAAATGGCATGGTTCCTGCCATTACCCTGAAATTTGGACAGGGACTTGCGGATGGCTGTATGGACGGATTCTTTACCGTCATCTCCTCCTCCATAAAGAGGTATACTTCTTAGTTTCTTGAAAAAACGGATACTGTCATCCGTGTAACAGGAGTTGTCAAACAGGATACACTCTGTCTCTTCCCCGTGTTTTTCATCCCGGATGACCGTGATGCCCAGCTTAGGGAAAACCTCGTATCTGTTCAGTCCGTCTATGATATGAACCGCGGCAAAGTAGACAGCAGGATAAACTGTGTACATGGACGCAGTGCCGTCCACAATAAAATCAAGATATAAGGTGAAGGCCTTCTCCTGTTCCTCTTTTACGATTTTCTGTAAATCAGCCGGTATCTCCGGATTATTTACTGCCATAGTCTCCTCCTTCTATCGAATCTGCAATACTTTGATCTGTGTTCCGGCATAAGAATAGGTATCCCCCTGACTGACCTGATCCGGATGGCTCACGGTCACCGGGTGGCAGTCTTCGTGGAGTACCAGGGCTTTCATCCGGTCTCCCAGCCGATAGAAGGATAGGATATGGGCACTGATCCTTCCGTTTAAGCTGCGTTCCTGACGGGTCCCGATCTCTATGGGGACAAAACGGCATTTCTTCACATAAGGGCGGTAAATCACGTCACCAACCTGGTAGGAAAAACGAATCACGTCCTCCCCTTCCTCCTCTTCTTCCAGCAATTCCGGAAGGAGGATCTTAATCTCCTGCCCCTTAAGATATGCTTTCATGTCTTGTATCACCTGGCGGATATCCTCATAGCGCTCCTCCTCCGGAGCAATCATTTTCGCGATAATACGCCGAAGCTCCCCATCGATGCCCGGCATATTTTTCAGGGTGTAGGCATAGGAATCCCCCACCAGCTGCCTCTGTATCTCTTCATTTTCATGGAAATGGTGTGTTCCGGTATATAAGAAAAAGAGGACCAGTCCCGCAGAGTAGATATCCATGGTCTTGGAAGGAACAAAGCTGTTCCAGTAACGGGGATCCACATAACCCGGCGTACCTCTCTGTTCCCTGCGGTTAAGCAGGGTCTGACTGGAATCATGGAGGTGAACCCAGTCGAAATCCACGATTTTCACCACAGCCCCGTCAGGGGACACCATAAGATTCTCCGGTTTCAGATCCCGGTGAATGATGGGATCTGTCTCATAAAGTGACATATAATAATCAATTCCATGGAGAAACTTCATGGCAATCTTATGGCAAGTGCGAATCTTCCGGTTCCAGTTCTCCCCGGCGATTCCTTTCTGATACATAAGGTCGGAGAGGTCGCACTCCGGGATATATTCCAGCAAAGTGATAAATCTCTTTAATTTCTCATCCAGCATACCGCCATAGATCCGTATGATAAAAGGGGAATGAAGCTGTACCTTACTCTCCTTTTCCACGTAGATGGTATCCATCTCATCACAGAAAATCACTTTGACAAAGTACTTCTTTCCCGAATACTGATCCTGAGCGATCAGCCCTTGCTTGCTGGCCTTGCGATAAACCTGACGGATCATCTTCAGGGATATCTTGAGGGAATCGGACTGATAATCCCGGTCTTTGATCCATAAAAAGGTATCGCCTTCTTCGAAATATCGGTTCAATCTTCCTCCCTGCCTTTCGCAAATATCTTCATAAACCGGCTTTTCAAAGATTCTTCCTTCACGGTCCGGAATCTTGCCGGTTCTTCCTGTAACAGTTCAAAATGGTCATCCGGCACACTGCTGCCGATCTTCTCTATGGGGATAAAGTCTTTTCCTTCCACCACCGTCACTGCCTTATTCGGATCCGGAGGGAGTTCTGTCTTTCTGGGAGAGGGAAATATAAGAAATGCCGTCTGGTTATCATTTTCCCCCAGGTTTCTGGCATATTCCAGGATGGCGGACAGAATCTGAGACTTTTCCTTTTTGTCTTTGATCATCTTCTCCAGATGGCCCTGGCGGATATTACCGAAGGCTCCGTCAGATCCCATGAGAACACACTGGACCTGGTCTCCCTCCAGGCAGACCAGATGAGGCCTGGTCTCCTGCCTGCGTCCCAGATACTCCAGAAGCCGGTTTTTATTCTGTTGAAACAGGGTACTTCCGATCTGAGTCTTCCCCTCTTTCACCAGCTGCCAGGCCAGATTCTGGATATCGCTGATTAATTCCAGTTTATCCTTCCTCATCACATAGATGGGGCTGTCCCCGCAATTGGCAAAAATCCAGGTATCCCAGAAATGGATGGCTGTGGTGAGGGTGGTGCCTCCTTTGAGACCGGCATCCATCCCCTTCTTATATAGACGTTGATTGATCTTGTCAAACACATCCTGGCAGAAGTCCTTTAAGCTGTCGATCTGATTCTCCAGGGAGCAATCCTTGAAATCCTCGCTCATGAGGATATTTACCAGTTCCTGGTACCAGATGGATATGGCTGTCTCCGCGTAGAGGTTTCCCGCGGACAGCCCCCCCATGCCGTCCGCCACAGCAAAAGCGCTGACCGTGGCTTCATGGTTCATCTTAAGATCCATATGGCAGCAGCTGTCCTCGTTCCGGGAACGCTTATTTTGTAATGATTCGCTAAAGAAAACCATGGTTTCTCCTCCTGACATGCCTTTCTTTTTATGACAACCTGTGATAAACTGAATGGAAAATGACCAGCCGGAGGACCCCCATGTTTCCAGAACAATTCACTAGCATTTCATTTTATCAGAAAAAGAAAAACATTCTGTTATACCGTGCCACAGATGGGGCACGTCGGTATGTTCTAAAGAGTATTATAACAAAAGACGCTGCAGTTAGACAGGCTTTTTATGATGAATATGAATCTTTATGCACTCTGAAATCCCCCTCCTTGCCGGTTTATTACGGAATCAGCGAAAACTTTTCTTACCCGGACCGGGAGGGCAGCTATCTGACACTGTGCATGGAAGATTGTTCCGGTGGCATTCCCCTGGATCAGTATGTGTGCAGCCGGGATGAACTGATGAAGATCCTGTACCGTACCGGCCGGGTTCTGCTCTATCTCCTGGATCACGGAATCCTCTATACCGATCTTAATCCTTCCAATATTCTGGTATCGGGGGAGAAAGAATCCCCGCAGATCATCCTGCTGGATTTCACCTTCTGCTACTATTTCCGGAGGAATCCTCACCCGGATTATCCTCTGCGTTTCTCTTATCATCTGGATCCCGCTCTGAAGGGAAATCAGCTCCTGATACAGGAACTGTCCCTTCTGATGCAGGAGCTGATGACAGGAAAGGAAGATTCTTTCCAATCCTCCTCTTTCTACCTGCTTCTCCAGACGGGTCTCCACCCTTCCGGTCACCTGTACCTGAAGGATTATCTAGCCCTCATGGAGAAGACTCTGATATAAACTTTCCAACAAAGGCGCCAGGGTTTTTCCGATGTCCCCGGTGCCTAATTTATTGGCTACGATCACATATCTGGGATCCTCAGCCGGTGCGAAGCTTACCATCCAGGCATTGTTTTTACCGTCTCCTCTCTGAGCGGTTCCGGTCTTCGCCGCTATCTGTCCATAGTCATTTGTCAATCCGTAGGAATCCGCTGCCTCCACCATGGCATCCCGGATCTTTCCCGCCGTCTCTTCCTCCATGGTCTGGGCCAATATCTGGCTGCTGCCCTCATAAACCTGATCTCCCTTTCCATTTACCGCTGAGGCAAACAGGTAAGGCTTGTTCATCTTCCCTCCGTTGGCGATGGCCTGTGTGATCATGGCCATCTGCAGAGGAGTCAGCGTGGTATTTCCTTGCCCGAAACAAGTGGCTGCCAGCTCATTTTTTGAGGCGTCATTCACAGAGAAGGTGGAATGCAACGTTGTGAAATCCAGGGGAATATCCTGCCCCAACAAAAAAGCATCCCCGGCTCTCTGAATTGCCCGGTTTCCTAATTTAAGCCCCCGGTCCATGAAATATACATTGGAAGAATGGACGAAACCTTCATAATAATCAATGGTTCCGTAGGCATTTCCATTGTAATTATGGATGGTCTGCCCATCCACCTTAAGGGAGCCCTTGTCATTTACAGTCTCGTGCTCCAGGCCTTCTTCCAGAATAGCCTTGGAGATCACCAGTTTAAAGACGGATCCGGGTACCACGGCATTCTGATAGGCATTGGAGAGGAGGATTCCCTCCGCCTCATTGATCTTCTCCCACTGTTTCTCCAGTTTTTTGAGATTATAGGTGGGGGTGGATACCAGAGCCAGAATCTCTCCGCTGCGGGCATCCAGGACCACCAGCGAACCCCTCCCTTTATATTCCTTCATCTTATCGTAGGCTGTCTGTTGCAGTTTCGCATCGATGGTCAGGGTAAGGTTCGCCCCTCTCTTATCGGAGGAAGGGGAGGATGAATGGACCAGATACTGATTCATGGTCTTTTCAATCCCGTAGTTCCCATAGATCTTGGACTGGTATCCCAGGAAATTAGAGAAGGCTTTTCCGTCCAGATATTGTCTGCTCCCTCCGGCTTCTTCCGTCCAGGCTATAGCTGTTCCCTTTCGGTCCAATATGGAGCCTCTCTTGTATTCTCTTTCATACTCCGCCTGCTTTGCTTCTGCTTTTTGCTGATCTGCTGTCTGGGAGACTCCCGGCACCAGGGCGGAGATCCGGAACAAGGCCACGAACATGACGATGACCAAAAGCAAAGACACGCTTTGCACAATTTGTGCTCTTCTCAAAAAATTCAATCTCTTCACTGCTTTGTCCTTTCCATGAAATATTTCCTGAAATACATAGAAGCAGGCTCATCAGCATAAAACTCACCACCAGGGAGCTTCCTCCGCTGGATATGAAAGGTAGGGTGATTCCGGTCAGGGGACACAGCCCGGTACTTCCTGCAATGATGATGATGGTCTGGTTAATAAACATGGAAACAAGTCCCACAGCCATCATCCGATGGTATTTGTCTTTCTTCCTCAGACATGCTTTCATTCCTTCCAGCCAGAGGAGAATAAACACAAGGAAAACCAGGAGGGCAAAGATCATGCCGCATCTCTGGATCAGTGCAGGGAAAACCAGGTCACTGGTCTTGACCGGAAGGTCGGTTACCGAGGAGGTTCCGAACCATCCACCCAGCACGATGGATTCCCTGGCCTTTATCAGCTGATATCCCTGGCCCAGAGGATCTTTCTCCGGATGCATCCAGTAGATCACACGGTTCGCGATCTTCTGAAAATTGGCTATATATTTTCTTGCCAGGGGATTGGTTCCCAGGGAACTCCCCGCTGTTGCCCATCTCTCCAACCGGATTCCCAGAAATGTCAGTAAAGTGGAAAAAATACCCATGGATACTGCCGTGATCCCAAAGACCCTGAGATCCGGAACAAAAAGAAAGAGATAAGTCATAAATACCATGAGCAGAAGGAGAAGGGTACCAAACTCACTCTGTATTACCAGGAATCCCATCATGATAAATGAAATCAGATAAAACCATGCCAGTCTCCCTTTTTTGGGCCGTTCCACTGTTCCCAGCAGAGCGGCAGAGATGAACAGGTAGAGTAATTTTATCAACTCGGTCGTCTGAAAAGAGAAACCTCCGATCACGATCCAGTTCCTTACATTTCCCACGCTCTTCGCAAAAATCAGGGTAAAGACCGAGAGGAATAAAGATACGATTGTCAGGAATTCCGCCATCTTCAGGCTGGAACACTCCCGCAGGTTCCAATAGAGGATTCCTGTCAGAACAGCCAGCAGCATGGCAGCGATATATTGAAGCTGCAGTCCCAAAGTGAGGGAACCGGCGGAGCTCTTCTCCGGATTCTTGGCGATGTACTCCGCCTTAAAGAGGCTCTGGAGCATGGTCCCCACTGTCAGAAGAATCATGGTAAGCAGCAATATTTTCTGATTCCCTTGAACCAGACATACAAAAAATACTGAAGCCAGGGTAATCAGTATCAGCAATGGAAGAAGATCCAGATAGATCTGCCCGGCCCCTTTCGGAGATACAAAAAGCATACCTGCAATCTGGAGCGGTATCACCGCCAAAACCGGACTTCTTAAACAAGAATAAAATGCTCTCTGGCACTCCCAGCTGATTCGTTCCCCCGTAGAAACACCGGAGGGGGTCAGACCCCTTTTTACATGTTTGTTACTCATAGCTATACCCTCGTAGGCTGACTGCGGTGCCCGGTCTCTGTTACAATGATTTCATAGGTACCGATGTAGAGATGCCCTTCCTTTTGGAGAAGATATTCTGCTACCTGCTTTCCTCCGGCATAGATACCATTCTGACTTCCCAGATCTCTCAGGATGGTCTGTCCGTTTTCCTCCAGGATGACACCATGTTTTCTGGCCACATAGATATCATCCAATACCAGATCATTGGATCTGTCTCGGCCGATGGTATAAGGATAGTGGTCCACATCTGCCGTGCAGATCACTTTCTTCTCCTCGTCTTTTACGGTTAGCCTGTAACGGCTTAAGATCTTATGTGTCACATTTTTTTGTGGCACATCACCCGGAACAGGATTTCTCCCGGGGCTTTTTGGCTGTTGCGTTTTTCTGTTATGAGAATGATCTTCTGACCTGCTTCTTTCCATGGCGATTCTTCTCTTCTGCTCTTCGATCTTCGCCTGTTTTAAAGCCCATTCATCCACAAAATGTTCTCCTTCTTCCTGGGCATAGCGCAGACCCTTGTTTGCGTAAGAGATGATGGCAACGGTAAGAACGATCAAAAGCACAATGGCTGCCTGAGATATGATTGACATAAAAAAACTCCTGCCTTTCCAAAAGCCGAGGTGGCTTTTTTATCTGACAGGAGCATAACATATTATGAGGGTTGGCTCAAAGGAGCCTGTTTCCTGATTTTTTACAAATGATGATGATATCAGCAGGTTTTCTTCATCTGATCCAAAGCATCCAGCATGTGATCAAGATTGGCAGTTTCATGGTAGCAGGCCTCTTCCCCGAGATTCAGCCGAAGCATCTCAAGCAGAGAACTTCCGTCCAGACCTGCTCTCTCCATCTCCAGAGCCATGTTCTCGGCCATGACATCATCAAAATCTTTCTGATAACACCGGCCTGTCCAGATGGAGTACAAGAGTGCTCCGAAATAATAGATATCATTCATCCGAAAGTCTTTTGAAAATTTGTTCGGCTTTCTCATGTAACAATAGTCTTCGAATTTCTCCATCTCCAGGGCATCCGAAGGTACATTTTTCGATGCGGCCAGATTGGGAAAATCCCAGGGCTGGTATTCCTGCCAGGTCTTCGGGCTCTCCCAGGCATCCGTACCTGCATTCTTGAAGGCCTGGTTCTTCCGGTTACGATTCACATCATCAAAAAGCAGGCGATCCACGGAGGAATACCTGGCATAACCGGTTTTCTCATAACCGTAATCCTTCATGGATTCCAGGTTTTTCAGCTGTTTGCCGATGCTGACACAGATCCACCATTTCTGGAGAGGGGTCAGTTCATAGACGGAATTGTACTTTCTGCACAGGTCTTCATTCATCTCATAACCCTTCTTCTGAAGAGTCTGGGCTGCCGATTCGATCAGGATCCATAATTCCTGGCTGTTGGCCAGAGAATCCGCTTTATATTTTGCGATCATCTCAATGATCATCTCCACCGGGGTGATACCCAGAGGAGCCATCTGAGCCTTGGCCAGCAGTTTCTCGATGGATTCGATGGATGGCTGCAGAGCGATACAGAAACGCAGAAGCCACTCTCTCGTCACGATGGCTTTTCCGGCACGGATCTTGGAGAACTGCGCTTCACAGTGAAGGCATCCGATATCTCTCAAAAACCAGGCGGCTTTATCAAAATAGCCGTATTCTTCCTGGATCACTTCCTCCAGACACTGACCGAAACGTTTTGCTCCTTCCTTGAAATCATCCCGGTACTCCCGGATGATGTCATAGAAGGCCGGCAGGCTCTCTGCCTCAGCCAGCAGAGTCCACAGGTCCACCGTATCCAGACTGCGATGATCACCCGGAACCTCCTCCAGCATGATCTGCTCGATCTGCTCTTTCACCGTCTCAAA
>CAMNGO010000005.1 GCA_946538445.1 uncultured Lachnospiraceae bacterium | reverse complement strand
CTCAGCTCTTTGGAAAGCTTCCCGATTCCGTCCATGAGAGGTTTCATATCCTCGGAATCTTCTGCAGACAGAATATTCTCGATATTATCAATAAATACCACCGGCTTATGAGTACCTTCCGTCACGATGGAGCGGATCAGTTCTTCCAGGATCTCCCCTGCGGATACTTCCGCTTCCAGGGAATCGATAAATTCATCCACCGCTTCCTGATCCAGGATGAAAAGGTGCTCACTGATTCTTCCTCGATACCAGTTCAGCTCGTCAGTGAGCTGGTCAATGGTCGCTCCGTCCTCACCTGTCATGATTGACATGACAGAGTGTGCCTTCTCGGAATCATGACCGTTCATCTCATAGCTCAGTCGGGACAGGGTATCCACCATCAGGTCATAGCGGGATAACTCTGTGGAAATATAAAGAACATCCACACCGGTTTCCGCAGCCCGGTCCGCCATCTGCTGCATGAATGCATTCTTCAGGTACTGTGGCCTGGAATCGATAAAATAGCTACCCTTGTGGAGCCCGAATCTGAGAAGAGTATCCAGCTTCTTAAATCCTGTACTCAGTCTGCGGTTCTCCTGGTTCTCCGTGATGAAGTCTTCCAGTTTGTCTATGAAACTGGTGGCATTCTTCAGTATGAACGGTTTACGAATCGACAGATGACCTTTCCCTGCTTTCTCCTCAGCTTCTATTTTCTCTTCCGGCTCTTCCGGTGTTTCTTCGCCAGGCGTTTCAGTATCATTGCCATCAGAGCGATCGACTTCTTCCGTTTCTTGGGCAGGTCCGGCTTCTTCATCGCTTTCCTGTCCTTCGTCGGTGTCGACCCCTTCGGGTTCTCCGTCTTCCTGCTCTTCTTCCGGTTCTTCGGATCCGTCCCCGAGATCCGGCTCTTCAGACTCATCAGCTTCGGGAATTTCTTCCTCAAAACCCTTTTCGAATGCCATATCAAGCTCTTTCTCAAAAAGATCTTCGTCAAAATCCGATAAATCATCTAAACTATCCTCATCCAGTGCAGATCTGTTGGTTTTCTTCTTCTTACCCTGTTCCTGTTCCAAAAGCCATGCGTCCAGCTCCGCTTCTGAATTGGCAAGTTCCAGGAGGAGCATCCTTTTTGCTCTCTCATAGACTTCCCCTTCCAGTCCCAGACTGTTAAGGTTCTCCAGGGCCTCATCAATCTCTGCCTGTGTATGTTCACCCAGAACCATCTCGTCCGGGTCCACATATTCATATTCTTCCTCTGAGATCTCTTCGGAGGAATCTGTTTCTTCTTCCGTCTCCTCTTGCTCCTGGGCAGGAACTTCCGGAGATTCTTCTGAAGGTGTATCCGGTGCCGGCTCTTCCTGAGGAGTTTCCTCCGTTTCGGTGGATTCCTCAAAAAGATCATCCATCTCATCAAATGTTAAGTCCATATCCTCCAAGGATTCCGTCACTTCCTCCTGGGTGACAGGCTGCGCTGTTTGTGGTTTTGCTGCCTGTTGGGCAGCTCTTGCCAGTTCCACCGCAGACATAGGACGGACAGGTTCTCTCTCTTCCACAGGCTCAGGATCTGCAGGAGTTTCCTCCTCTTCATCCTCCGTCTTCTCCTCAAAAGCCGACATCTGATTGGCCGCTGCCTGAGAGAGCAGGGAGGCTACATTCTCCTGTGGAACTGCAGTTCCGCTGCCGGCCATCATACGCTTCAGATTCTGGAATAATTCTTCCTGAAGTCCGGTCATGTCTTCATCGGCATTCTCCGAGAGGATCATATCTGAGTTTTCACTGAGGACCTGCTGAGATAAGGCTCTTAGTACGTCATCATCAAAAGTTGTGACTTTTTCCTCTTCTTCTTCCTCCGGTTTTCCGGCTTCCTCAGGAGTTTTCTTTAATTCATCCGGAATATACTCCTCCGGGACCTCTCTGTCTACCTCATTCGGATCCACACCGTCGGCCAGCTGTCTCTCGATATATACCTGCCGTTCGATCTCCAGTTTCTCCTCGGGGCTCAGGTCTTCATAATCTTCGAAGGAGACCAGCTCATCACTGTTTTTCTCCATGTACCGCAAAATCTCCTGCTGGTGGAGCATGAAGTCCATGGGATTCTTCCCACGTTTTTTTGCTTCCGCCATCAGGGCTTCCGCCTGGCGTTCTATCTCAAGTTTCATTCTTTTCTCTTCCTCTGCTTTACGGATTGCTTCATTGGCCATCTGAGAAGCCGACTTTGTCGTGGGAGGTTCAACAGGTTGAGGAACATACTCTTCTTTGGCGTGGGCCGCCTCATCCTGGTCTATGACATTCTGTGCCAATTCCCAGGCAGAGAGTTTTCGATCCCTTTCCATATCTTCCTCATCCCTTCTTCTCTTCTCCTCCTCTTCTTCAGCCAGCATCTCCGTAGCTGTCTTTTCCTTGCCGTATACAATCTGGCTTCGGTCAAAGGGATACTCGACCCTTGGGGAGGATAGACCCATCATCTCCATGAAATTCTTATAGATCAGTTCATTCAGATCTCCGGGATCCGGTTCTTCCTCTTCCTCCTCTTCCTGATTATAAGAATAGGAAGGCTGCATGGCAGATGCAGAAACCGTGTTGTCATCCTGGCTGCTGTCATTTGTTCCTCTGGCGAATCGATTCTCTATCATGTTAGATGCCGATAGAAACTTCTCGTCATCATCCATCTGCTCAAATGTCTTAGGCGGAAAAATGTCAGGAGCCATGGATTCTACCATCTTCTGGATATTATCGATCATGGTCTCTTCCTCTGCCTTGTCATCCGGACGTCCCAGCAGATTCATAGCCATATCGATGACATCATCCATACCGAATGGCGTTTCATCCGTTCCCTGGGTTGCCGTATGCTGGGCTCTCACCACATCAAGCAGAGCATTAATGATATCTTCCATCTATATCTGACCCCCTTTTTTATCGTTTCTTTCCCATAATGAAATCTCCCCATAATTGTTCTTATTGTATCACTTTTCCCCCTATCTGACAACTCTGAGGAAATTGGTCTGCCTTCCCTCTATTCCCCTATTTTTTACCACAGGGCAGGGTTCTTTTTAGCTAACTGACCAAAGGAAGAATATATGCAGCCCACAGATAACTCACCGGTAAAACGATGATCATGGACGGGATCATATCCGCGATAGGGAAATCCTTTATCCTGGCTATACGAAATCCGGTAGCCAGGAGGATGATACCGCAGCAGGCCTTAAAATCATTGATCATCTCCGGCGAACATAAGGGATATATCAAGCGGGCAAAGAAAAACAAGAGGAGGAAAATGACAAGCTGGGGCAGTGCGATGACAGATACAACGATCCCCAAAGTGCATGCGAATATCAAGGCTGTAGGAAAATCCAGAATAGATTTGGCCAGCAGGATACTGTGATCTCCAGTCATCCCTGAGACGATGCATCCGTATATTCCTGTTCCACTGCAGCAGAACAGCACAATCGTGGTGACCAGAAGGTTTTTTCTGTCCACATCCTGGTCTCCCTGCTCCACATGCATGAATCTCTCCACCAGCCGGGACATCCACTCCCCCGCCTTATTGATTTTATCACCCAGATGGGCAGCAAGACCAAGGGAAGTTCCCGCGATCAGGGAAAATATGACGGCAGGCATATTTGCCATAAGGATGATTGAACTGATTCCTATGGACATGGCGCACACTCCGAAAACCGTATTCAAGCCATTTTTAAAGGAATCCGAGAGTTTGTGTCCAACCAGGCTTCCCAGGATACCACCCAAAACCACACATATGATATTCGCTATAATTCCAATCGGCATATCTGTTCTCCTAACTGTTTTTAATAATGTAATAAACATCGTAATCCTATCATATCGACCGGAAAAACACAAGAAATCCCAAAAATCATACTGGACTCCGACCTGGTTTTCATGTATAATTCTGAGTACGACGCTAATTTTCATATCCTGCATTGTGCCAGCACAAGTGGGATGGAAAAGAAATAGATAAGATAATTACCAGAGAGGAATGATAAATATGCATCAGATAAAAAAGACCTGCAGGCTCACTTCACTGCTGTTTGCCATCGTAATGTTGTTCTCATTTCATACTGGCGTTAGTGCCGGTGCCATCACTACACCCATCGATTCCTTGCCCAGGGATACGGATGTAAATGAATATGTGGTACAGATTAACGGAGCCGGGAATAAGGTCCTTTCCTACCGGGTTTTCTCCCAGGGTGGAAATGCCCATGTATTAAACACTCTTAGTGTGAAGAAAGACTATGTAGCAACTCATGGATGTGCAGTTAGTTCTCTGACTACGGTTTTAAGTGCCCACTCGCAGAGATATGCGGATTACACTCCTGCCATGACCTACAAAAAGCTTGAGAAGAGAGTGTTCGGTCTGAGAAGCTGGAAATCAAATTACTCCAAGAGCAAACGCAAGCAGATGCCTGTCTCTTTATACGGTATCACAAAAATCCTGCGTTACTGCAAGATTAAGGCAAGATATGTCAGGACTTTCCGGGATGCCCTGGCAGTAAGAGAAATCAAAAGCCACTTGAAAAAAGGAAAGCCTGTGATCATTGAGGTCAACAATCACAGGCAGGCTAACGGCAGAATCAGCCGTGCATATAATCCAAAATGGGCGAACACCAAGCACACTATGGTGCTCCTGGGGATGACGGATACCGGAAAGGTTATCGTCGCTGACTCCGCTTACCGTCCATGGTCCGGTACAAAACAGCGGATCAAATTCACTACTATGGAAGATCTGGTTCATTACATGATTCCTTCCAAGAGAATCAGCAATAGTTATTATTACCAGTCCGCCGACACAAACGGGGGATATATTCTGGTGTATTAGGAAAATAGATGGAGGCTGTCACAAAAGACAGCCTCTTTTTTAATAGTCCTCCAGAAAATTATGTCTGATCCCCTGTTTATCTTTATAAGTGATGACCGTGCTTAGATTGACATTGGAGACACTGTTGAAGATGTTTGTCTCCACATGAGGATTAAACTGTTTCATCCTTGCAATAAGCTGCTTGGTCTCCATTCTCTTGGAATCAGAAGTTCCATCTTCCCTGACCACATCACAGTGCTCAGTAAAGTGGCAGGCACACTGAAGAAATCTCAGTTCATGATAATCCTTCCAGCGAATGATATCTTCCTCCCGGATGAGATACATGGGGCGGATTAACTCCATCCCTTCGAAATTGGTACTGTGAAGCTTGGGCATCATGGTCTGAATCTGCGCCCCGTATAACATCCCCATGAGAATTGTCTCGATCACATCGTCAAAATGGTGTCCCAAAGCAATCTTGTTGCACCCCAGCTCCTTTGCCTTGCTGTACAGATATCCCCGGCGCATCCTGGCGCAGAGATAACATGGGGATTTCTCAATCTCATCCACCGCATCAAAGATTCTGGTATCGAAGATGGTGATGGGCACTCCCAGTATCCTGGCGTTTTCTTCGATCAGGGCACGGTTAACATCCCGGTATCCAGGATCCATCACAAGAAATTCCAGCTCAAAGGGAAACTTATCATGGCGTTTCAATTCCTGGAACAGTTTGGCCATGAGCATGGAATCTTTGCCCCCGGATATACATACGGCAATCTTATCTCCTTCCTCCACCAGTTTATATCGGTTGATCCCCTTCGCGAAAGGAGTAAATAACTGCCTGTGGAACTTTTTCCGTATACTCAGTTCCACCTCTTTTTGCTTTTCATGCATACGGTGACCTCCGTTCCTATACATTTCTATACATCATAGTCCGCACATGCTCTCATGTTCTCATAGAATTCATAAGGTACAAAAAGGCTGCCTCTGCCGGTCCCCAATGAGATATGCGGTTTGGACTGACCGTGGAAATCGGATCCGCCGCTTTCCTTAAGACCATATTCCTCTGCAAGGGAGATTGCTGTCGCAGTCATCTCCTCATCAAAATCACTGTATCTGGTCTCGATGGCGTCCAGGCCTGCTTTCTTTGCCAATGGCAGAAATTCTCTCATCTGCTCAGGGGTCAGGTCCTTCAGTCCATGGGCCATGATTGCTGTGGCACCAAAGGTTTTGATAAAATGGATTGCTGCCGTAGAAGTGATCTTGCGGGCCGGAAAATAGAATCCGTTTCCTGGTTTGAGCAGGGTTCCAAACGCCTCATTCACACTTTCAACATAGCCTTTTGCCATCAAAACTCTGGCAACATGGGCACGGTTGAACTCACCCTTGGTCAGTGCGGAGGCTTCATCGGCAGAAACCTCATAGCCGGCTCTGTTGAGATTCTCAATCAGCTTCATATTACTGTTATGTTTAGCGATATTGGTAAGTTCCATGAAATCTTCGATTTCTTTCCAATACTCCTCACGGAAGAACAGACCGACGATATGTATCTCGATCTTGTTCCACTCGGTTGTAAATTCGCAGCCCGGGACAGTAATGACATTGTATCGACGACCGGCTTCCATGAATTCCGGAAGACCTTTGGAGGTGTTGTGATCAGTCAATGCCAATGCCTGGATGCCCCGTTCTTTGGCGAGTTTCACCAGTTCGGTCGGGGACATACTTCCATCAGAAAATGTCGAATGACTATGCAGGTCGCATCTTATGTTTTGATTATTTATTATCATGTTATCTTTCATTTGTATGGTATAAGTCAAACTAATACGTTCCCTTCCCTTCTTAATCTTCAATGCCTTGATCACAGCCTGCCCTGCTTTCTCCTTCTAATGCATCCAATTATTGTGATATTCATTTCGACAATAATACTACAGTCTCCACATGTTCCGTTCCCGGGAACATATCCACCGGCTGTATCTTCCTGACCTTGTATCCCTTCTTCCCGAACATCTCCAGGTCCCTCTTGAGTGTGACAGGATTGCAGGAGATGTACACAATTCTTTCGGGGCCAAGCCTGACCACGGAATCGATAAATTTTGCATCGCTTCCGGCCCTGGGAGGATCCATGAATACGAGATCGGCGTGTTGTTTCTGAATCGCCATCTTTTTCATATGGTTCCCGGCATCAGCTTTGACAAAGCGGATATTTCTGATCCGGTTGTTTTTGGCATTGGCGAAAGCATCTTTCACCGCTTCTTCGTTTAGCTCTATACTGATTACTTCTTTGGCATGATCGCTGGCCACCATACCGATGGTCCCAATCCCACTGTAGGCATCGATGACTGTTTCCTTGCCACTCAGCCGGGCATACTCCACAGCCTTTGCATATAAGACTTCCGTCTGAACAGAATTTACCTGATAGAATGACTTGGGGGAAATCCGGAACCTCTTCCCGCATAAAATATCTTCTATATAGCCTTTTCCGTACAGAACCTGCTGCTTCTCTCCCAGAACCATACTGGTTCCCCGGTTGTTCACGTTGGCTACGATACTGCTGATCTCCGGATGCAGCTTTCTGAGTGCCTTTACAAAATTATGTTTGGATGGAAACACGGGGGAGGCCACCACCAACACCACAAGGATCTGGCCAGTGATATGTCCTGTCCGGATGAGGATATGGCGCAGGAATCCTGTCCCTCTGTCTTCGTTGTAAGCCTTCATTTTGAAGGATTTCATCAGGGAGGCAATGGATGCGCAGATCTCATCCGCCTTCTCATTTTCAATCATGCAGTGATCCACCGGGATGACCCTGTGAGAGTTTTCTGCATAGATGCCGGTGTATCCGTTTCCCTTGGAATCCGTGCATACCACATGGTGTACTTTATTTCTGTAATGATAAGGATCCTCCATCCCTATGATGGGGTTCACTTTGCCAAATGAGCTTAAAAGCCGGTCCACATATTTTTGTTTGAGCTTTAGCTGTTCCTCATAGGGAAGATTGATATTCTGGCAGCCGCCACATTTTTTGCTATAGGGACATTTCATCTGAAACTTCCTTTCTCCATCAAGATTTCTCTCTATTTTACATCATCCGTACAGGAACAATACCACCAACACCACAAGGATTCCGATACTTACCAGGAACAGTCCGAAAGAAAGGCTTCCTGCATACATCTTCTCTGCAAGACCTGTGACGGCCATCTTTGCCTTGAAATTGGCATTAAATATCTTCCCTTTCTTTCCGGTCTGCCGATAGAGGGTCTTGCGCAGCAATACAATCCACAGATCCAGGAAAGAATCCAGGAACCGGCACAAGATTCCGAAAAATCCCGGTAATATCATCAGAAGTACAGGGCGGTATACCACATTTTCCAGATTCATCCAGACAGGCCAGCGGTCCACATATATGGGAAGAGCCTTAGGATCATCTTTATCCTTTATCATCAAGATCTTCCTGACAAATATAAAGTAAATCAGGAGGCCCATAAGAATGGAGCTGAATGCTCCTTCCAGATTGGATGCTGAGAAATATACCACTTTTTCTGCAGGCACTTGGCTGTTCATAAATCCAACCCCCAGATTGGCCAGAGGGTCCATCACCAGATTCGGGAAGAAACCCATGACAGGGAGCAAAACGGCTGATACCAGGATCGCAATCTTGCTTTCCGGATTCCAGTAAGATGTATTTCTGTCATATTTCCTTTGCAACGCAGGGTCCGTGTTTTTCTCCACAAAGAGAGCGACAAAAAGTTTCATCATATAGGCTACAGTCATACCGCCGCTGATCAGGAAAATCCATTCGATACATTTCCAGAAGGTATAGGTACCGATCAGAGAGTCAGCTGAGGATACCTGGAACAGACCCGCATACTCCAGAATACTCTCATGCAGCAGGGTCTTGGAAACGTAACCGTTCCAAAGAGGTATTCCTCCGATTCCCAGCGCTCCCATGAGAAAGGTCGCGCAGAGTAAGGGCTTCTTTCTCCCAAAGCCTCGGATCTCGTTCAGGTTCAATTTGTGGGTGTTCATGAATACGACACCTGCTATCATAAAGAGAACCAGCTTGATCAGTGAATGATTCACCATATGCAATAAGGTTCCCCTTGCTGCCAGAGCTGCTTCCTCACCCAGGAGGCTGATCATTCCCGTACCGATCAGGATGAAACCGATCTGTGACATGGAGGAACAGGCCAGCACTCTTTTCAGATCCACGGAGAACAGTGCCAGCAAGGCTCCCAGAAACATGGTCAGAGTTCCCAGGATCACGATCACATAGCCCCAGTAGGGCTGATAACGGAAGAGATTGCAGGTCACTGCCAGGATACCGAAGATACCGGATTTTGTCAGGATGCCGGACAATAAGGCACTGGCCGGAGCCGGGGCCACAGGATGTGCGGCCGGCAGCCAGATATGAAGGGGAAACATACCTGCTTTGGCGCCGAATCCGAAGACCAGCAGACCTCCGATGAGATACTGCCTGGACACAGTGAGGCTTCCTGCCTTCACGGCATTCGATATGGCATCACCCATCTGACTCAAGGTCAGGGTTCCGGTGGCATCATACAGGAGAAACAGGCCCATCAGCATGACCAATCCTCCTATGATCGCTACCCCCATATAGGTACCGGCAGCCCGCAGGGCAGATATATTTTCTTCCTGTGCCACCCATTCATAGGAGGTCAGAGACATGATCTCAAAAAAGATAAATGTGGTGAAGAGATCTGCCGATAGAAAGACGCCCATGGTAGCTCCAAAGGTGAGCAGGGTAAACAGGTAATAACGGTTTCTGTTGCGGTGGTGCCTGAAGTATTCCCTGGAGAAGACGGTAGTCATGGTCCACATAAAGGCAGCGATAAATCCATAGAGCAGACGGAATCCGTCCAGCTCCAGGTGGATGCCCATCATACAGAATTCATCCCAGGAAAAAACCAGAGGATCAGGTTCCCTGAACTTCTGCACAAGCAGAATAACCATGATGAGACACTCAAGAATCACCACAAAGTCTGCAAACAGGTCTCTGATCGTTTTATTTTTCCTTCCGATCAGGTAGGAGAGCAAAGCTCCGGCCATGGGCCAGAAAACCAGGCAGAGAAGAACGATACTTCCTTCCATATCAGATCCCTCCCTTCGCGATCAGTTCCAGAAATGATAACAGTGGCCCGGAACAGATTCCAAACACAAGAATAACGATACTGAAAACAATGATGGGCAGCTTCATCTTCCAGCTGGGGTCTTCGCAATCCTTAATGCTTTCATAATCAAAATCCCTGCCCGGGAAGAAGGCCCGGACTACGATGGTCAGCATATAGATTGCCGTCAGAAGGGCGGATAAGAGTAATACGCCGATACCGGCGGTCCCGATTCTCCCCCCGTAGGCCAAAGCTGCCTGAGCGATATTCCATTTGCTGATAAATCCGGCAAAAAGGGGCACGCCCATCAAAGATAGTGACGCTATGGTAAAACAGGTAAATGTGACCGGCATCCGGCAGCCCAATCCATCCAGCTCGTAGATATAGTGCCTGTCTGTCTTATGCATGACAGCTCCTGCACAGAAGAAAGCCGTGATCTTGGTGAAGGCATGAAATACCAGGTGGGACAATGCCGCAAGCAGGCCCGCCGGGCACATCATAATGGCACCTAAGAGAATGTAGGACAGATTGCTCACAGTAGAGTAAGCCAGCCTTCTCTTAAAATGAATCTCTTTCACCGCCATGGAAGACCCGTGAATGATGGTTACCATGACAAAGGCGGCTGCCACTTTCTGAGCCCAGCTTCCTCTCAGTATATCCGCCCCGTAGCAATAATAAGTCAGACGTAGTATGGAGAAAGCACCCGCTTTGACAACTGCTACGGCATGAAGCAGGGCAGTGACCGGAGTCGGTGCAACAGAGGCCTTGGGCAGCCAGCGATGAAGCGGAAACAATGCTGCCTTCACGCCGAATCCAAAGAAGCACAATACGTAAACAAGGAGAAGAAGGTTTATGTTCTCCGTTCTTGCAGCGTCGAGGAATCCCCCGTATTGAAATATACCGTTTCCGGCTCTCATCACCATGAAGATCATACCCAGAAAGGCGCAGGTCGCGCCTCCGATGGAATAGATCAGATAATATATCGCCGCATTCCGCGACTCTCTGTCTTTGTAATGCAGGACCAGGGGAAACGTAACCAGAGTCATCAACTCATAGAAGATATACAAGGTCACGATGTTACCGGCCATGGCGATGGCGGCTGTAACCCCATAGGTCATGGTATAGAATCCGAAGAAAGATCTCTGATTCTTATCATGCTCCATATATTCAAAGGCATAGAGTGTGGCGAAAGGCCATAAAAATGAGATCAGGCCAAGAAAAACCATGCCCATACCATCCAGGCGGAAATAGATATTCAGCCAGCTGGTCAGGGAAAAGAGCTCGATTCCTTCTTTCCCTATATGATTGGTCAGAATCGCCCATATGATCAGACTGTTCAGAATCACGATCAGCTCTGTCAGTCTCTTATAATAATCATGGTTTTCAATTCCGCGGAAAGCCAGAAGTCCGCCACCAAAAAAGATGGGGAGAAAAACAGGAATGATCATTATACTTTCTTTCATTGCAATCCCCCCTAAAATAATAGCTCAGACAGGATACGGACCGGACCCAGTATGGATCGGGGAAAGATCCCCAATATCACTGCCAGAGCAGTTAGAAGAACCATGGGAACCAGCATGAGCCATGATGGTTCTTTTTTTTCTGATTTACTGTAATTATAAAATACTCCCGGGAAAAATCCGTTCATTGTCACAGGGAGCAGGTATCCTGCAGTCAGCAGAGCACTGACCAGCAGCACCACCGGCCCGACCCAGGAGAAAACTCCCACATCTGATCTGAGAGCACCTATACAGAGATCCCATTTGCTTAAAAATCCACTGGTAGGCGGAATCCCGATCAGGGTGATGGAGACCAGGGTAAAGCACCAGATGGTCACCGGCATACTTTTCCCGATTCCCCGAAGCTGTTCGATACGGGTTTTCCCTGTCTGATGAATGATAGCTCCCACATTTAAAAACAAGGTATCCTTAACCAGAGAATGGAAAATCACATGAAGGATTGCCCCCACAAAGGCCACCCGGTTAAACAGGGAGAGTCCGAACAGGATATAGGAAACCTGACTGACAGTAGAATAAGCCAGTCTCCTCTTCATCACCGGTTCCCGGTATGCCATCATGGATCCCATGAACACAGTAATCAAAGACAAAAGGATCCACAGATATTGTACCCAACTGCCACGCAGGGAATCCGGTCCTGCCACAAAGTAGACGCTTCGGAGAATACCTAATACTCCCATCTTAGTGATGATACCCGACAAAACTGCGCTGGCCGGTGCCGGTGCCACCGGATGGGCAGCCGGCAGCCAGGAGTGCATGGGGAACATTCCGGCCTTGGTTCCAAATCCCAGAATCATCAGAAACACAGCCGTCAGGTATAAGGGTTCATGTCCCTGCACAGCAGTGAAATCCAAAATGCCCCCTGCCTGAAAGTTTCCAAGTCCTCCATATTGTGAAAGGATGAAGATGCCGAACAAGGCGGCAAGTCCACCCGCCACGGAATAAAACAGATATTTTAAAGCCGCCATGATCGCCTGATGGGTAAGATCATGAAGTATCAGGGGTACACTGGCAAGCGTCATCAGTTCAAAAAACAGGTAATATGTCACCAGGTTGCCGGCAAGGCAAAGGCCCATGAGGATACCCTCCACCATGAGATACCAGCCGAAGAAAAACATCTCGCGGGGATCTCCGGACATATAGTCAAGCGCATAGATACTTACCAGGGTAAAAACCAGCAGAATCAGACCCGCAAATATCTTCCCGGTCAGATCCATCCGCAGATAGACAGGAAGCGTCTGGGTCAGTTTCCACAGCATCAATCCCTTCTCGGCCTGGAAGCAGGGAATCATAGCGAAACACTCTGCCACAATGACGAATAGGATATATATATTTTTTTTCTTTTGATCGACCCCGCTTCGCCCCAGAAGGAAGGACAGGAGTCCTCCCAGAATCGGGACCAGTACAGGCAGGATCAGCCAGATATTTTGTTCCATATCTATAACCTCTTTCCCGATCAGGATCATCCGGATCCTAGAACATGGAAAGTCCTTTCATGAGAAGATCCACCACATGATTTGAGAACATACCCAGGAACAGGTTCAACCCAATCAAGGCGATGGACACAAATCCGTTGGTTTTGGTATAAGGGGACCTTTCCTCCAGGAAATAATGTCCCCGCACAGATTCCCCTTCCTGGGGAAGTGCATAGATATTTACCACCATCCGGAGGAAATAAGTTGCATTCAGGGTTGTACTGATCACAAGAGCCGCCCAGGTGAAATACATCTTGGTAGAGCTTTCCAGGGCTGCAGATGCAAAAAAGGCTTTTGAAACGAAACCCGAAAGCATGGGAAATCCTACCATGGACAGGGAGCCCACCAGGAAGGTGAAGCCGGCCAGTTTATTCCGGTAGCCTACTCCCCGCAGACTGTCATAATCCGTCTTACCCTCCACAGCTTCATACAATGAAGCCACACTCAGGAAAAGCATTGCCTTGGTGGCGGCATGGGTCAGGATGTGGAATAAAGATGCCACCATTCCTGCTTCCGTGCCAAGGCCGATGCCCATATAGATATAACCGATCTGAGCGACGGAGGAACAGGCGATCATACGCCGGGCATCCCTCTGCCGGATGGCATCGATGGATCCCATGATCATGGCGATGATTCCAAATACAAACAGGATATCAAGGATGTGGGTTTGAAACAGGTTTTTAAAGCCGATTACACGATAGAATATCTTGATCAGCAGAATGATATATCCCTTGGAAACCAGACTGGACAGGATGGCACTTGCCGCCGGAGTGGCATATCCATAAGTATCCGGAATCCAGGAGTGGAACGGATAGAGTCCGCTTTTAATTCCAAGACCGATGGAAATCAGGCCGATCACCAGCAGAAAAGGTGTCATGTAGGCCCCTGTGGAGATGATATGCTCCACTTCTTCTCTGGCCGGAACCATAAGAAGCTGCCCGGTAATATCATACAGCAGGCTGATACCGATCAGAAACAAACCGGAACCGATCTGGCTCATGACAAAATACCGGATGGCAGCCAGGATGCCATGACCGTTCTGCCGGATCATGATCATGCCGCAGGTTGCTATGGTATTGATCTCCACAAATACATAGCCGGTAAAAAGGTCATTGGTGTAGATCATGGCCAGAAGGGAAGACATCATCATATCCACCAGCACAAAGAAAAGATTAACCTTTGTCGGTTCCACATCCGAGAAGATTCTTCCAAGTCCACTGAGAACGGACAGGATCATGATCAGGGTGAAAAAGGTTGCCATGAATCCTTCCAGAACACCTGCCCTGATCTCATTGCCCCAAGGTGCGGGAAAATGTCCCATCATATATGTGAATTGTGTTCCCGTCTCCACCGTGTAGTAAAGCACACAGGCAGAAAGACCCAACACGATACCAAGCATAAGGATGCAGATTCTTTTTGCCCATTTCCCGTTCAGAGCGGAAGAAATAATACCGGAAAACATGGCAAGGATTATGGAAAAGAAAGGAAAGTTCACGATAAAACTCACGGGAGTTCCTCCTCCTTTCTCCACTCCATAACAATCTTATCGATGTCGAGGGTACGATAACGGATATAAAGCCGGATCGTGAGAGCCAACATCAATGCAGTGGAGCTGACAGACACCACGATACCTGTCAGTACCAGGCCATCCGGAATCGGATTCGTATAGGCCGAAGCATCCGTGATTCCGTTTGTAAGGATGGGAACCATCCTGCCGTAAATATATCCCTTGGCCGTCAGAAACAGGTAAACTGCCGTGTCCATGATGTTCATTCCAAGGATCTTCTTGATCAGGTTTTTATGCAGCAACAGCATGGTAAAACCGATACCAAACAATATCATAGCCGTCATCTCTTCCAGGTGGGAAGATATCAATACCATCATTTTAAAACCCTCCTTTTCGGAATAAGGCATAAAAAGCATACATGGTGCAGGCCACGATCAGTCCCACACAGATGTTGAGGGGAAGGATCAGGCCGGAAGACAGGATAGCCCCCGGTGTTCCCAGAGGAATTCCGCTTTCCAGATGATTTGCCCCCGTATAGAATGAATAACTCTTGGCGATACAATAGAAGGAAAGAGCACTCAGAGTAATCACACGGAAGGTTCTGTCAGTGAAAAACCTCTCTGTCTTTTTAAAGCCAAAAGCATTCAGATACAGGATCAGTCCGGCGCCGATCACGGCTCCTCCGGAAAAACCCCCTCCGGGCGAGAGATGGCCGTTCAGAATAATATAGATTCCGAAAATGAATATGATCGGCACCAGCACACAGGAAACCTTCTGAAGGATCAAATCATTTTTCGGTTCAAAAAGTCTGTCATTTTCCAGACGGGTCAATTCACGATTGACGACCGTATCTTTTTCCTTATCATCATGGCGCAGCAGAATCTGCACACAGATGGTGGAAATAAACAGGACACAGGATTCACCAAAAGTATCAAAAGCCCTGTAATCCAGGATCATACCGGTCACAAAGTTGGTAGCTCCTGTCTCCTCCAGCCCCTTCTCGATATAGCGCTGGGATACTTCGTTGTTTACCGGGTTGTTCCCGTCACCGAAAGCGGGCATGAAAGTAATACACCATATCATGACAGTCACAAGGGTAATACAGAAACAGACGGAAAACAGATTGTAGGCTCTGTTCACATATTTATACAGTCTCTGGGTCGTTCTCTCCAGACTCTCCTCCGTGATCTGTACATCTGTGTCAGGATTGTCATCCAAAGGGCGCCTGATCTCCATGGTATCATCCATGGGATCTTTCTCCCCTTTGATCCAGTCTTCTATCTTCCGCCATCTGCTGTTGTCGTAATCATCTCTAATTCTGCTCATCTTTATTTTCCTCCTGCTCCTCATCCTCCTCGTCGATACCATTGATCTTCTTCAAAGTAACGAAGAAAAGGATACTGGTGATGCCGGCACCTACCGCAGCTTCCGTGATCGCCAGGTCCGGTGACTGAAGAATCATCCAGATGATTGACATAATCGTACTGTAAGACATAAAAACCACGACAGCCGGGAGCAGTTTCTTTGTGAAATTACATGCGATCGCGCATAAAATCAGACCAATTAGTAATACCGTTTCAAATAACTTCATAGCTGTTCCTCATCGATATCAATCATCTCAATCTCACCCAAATCCTCATCGGTTTCCACCACCAGACGACTGAGCATATGTCCTGCTACAGGGCTGGCCATCCAGAAAAACACAACCACGCAGAGCAGTTTCGCGGAAGCCAGATCCATACCTCTCCATAGAACCAGGGATAGGATGACAAAGAAGAGTCCAAGGGTATCTCCAAGGGCAGCAGTATGGATACGATTCAAAGATTTATATTTATTCACGCCTACGGTGGCGGTAAAAAACATAAACATACCCATCAGCAATAAAATCGTACAGACAATCAATCGTATCACTCTTCCTCACCTCCTATGGTTTTCTTGTTGATCTTCTCATTGTAGACTCCCATCCAGATCTTCGACAGGAGTACCACGGACAGAAAACTGATCGTGGCGTAGACAAGGCAGACATCTGCCAGATAATCCTCCCCAAGAAAAATGGTCAGGATGGAGATGATGGCGATGGTGAAAGTACCGATCATATTTACTGCGATGATCCTGTCCGTTGTTTTCGGTCCGAGAAAGGACCGAAGAATTGCGATCAGGATAAACAATCCGATGATCAGCATGCACCCCAACAGAATAAAATGAAATATCGTGTCGTAATTCATCACCAGTTCGCCTCCAATCTATGTAATATTCTGACAAAGTCAGAAGACTCAATACCCTCGGAAAATGTCTTATCCAGACAATGAACGCAATACCTGTCCCCCTCCACGGAGACGCTGATGGTACCCGGGGTGAGGGTGATGGAATTGGCCAGCAGGACTCTGGCCAGCCCTGTCTTGAAATCCGCAGTAAAGTAGACGATGGCCGGCTCCGGCTCATACTTTACAGAGTACACCAGTTTCAAAACATTCCAGTTGGCCCAGAAGATCTCTCTGATCAAAACAATCAAAAACCAGAACAATATTCCCGTGCTTTTAAACAGCATGATATCTTTCTTCACGCTATAATCCATGTAGCGGCAGATGAACCAATAGATTGCGGCGGATATCACAATGCCGAAAAGGAAGATTTCCAGATTCAGTTTTCCGTTCAGCAGGATCCAAAACAATAAAAACAGAAGATACATTTTTTGTTCCCTCACTAGATCTCCATGAGATTTGTTATATCATTTCTTAAAGGAATACATCCCTACCTGATGTATTGTACCAAAAAGAAAAGGTATTATGCAACAACACCCTTAAGAAATGTGTTGCATAATACCTTTTTCCACGATATTACTTACTGTCCTCCGCCTTGATTTCGTCAGATTTATAGATAAATTTTACGCTTCCCTTCTCTCCGTCTGACAGTCGGGTATAAGTCTGATAATCCCGCCCTGCTTTTCGAACTGCCTCAAAACGATCTTTGAGACCCAGGATATCCTCATCGTAAAGATCCACAATCTTGGAGATTCCTTCCTCCTTGTACTCAGACATTCCTTCTTTCAAAGTCTCTGTCCCTTCAAGAAGTTTATCCATGCCGGAGGTCAGGCTGCCGCTACCTTTGGCCAGTTTGGCGGTTCCTGAAGCCAGAGTAGCTGCTCCGTCATTTATTTTTTTGTTGTTGGATGCCAAAGTCTTCACTCCACCTGCCAGGGCAGATGCTCCTGTGGACAGTTCAGAAGACCCTTTGGCAATCTGGGCAGATCCGTCAGCCAGGTCTTTTGCACCTGATGTGAGAGCCGGACCGTTCTTCAGAAGCATGGAAGCTCCTGTCCTTATGGCAGCGTTGTTTTTTGTCAGGGTATCAAATCCCTGGTTTAATGCCTGGATTCCCTGTGCTGCCTGCGGGAATCCTGCGGTTGCCTGCTCAAGACCTGCCAGGTTGGAGTGGAGTGAATTCACTCCTCCTTTCAAAGCAGCTGTTCCGGCTTTCACCTGCTGCAGGCTGCCGATCAGCTGATTCAGCGGATCAGTACTCATAGTCTCGGAAGCAGATCCTATGCCGGAAGCGATGGCCTGAATCGTTGCCTTCTCCACTTCGATATTAACCGGCTCCAAACTAATATCCGCCAGTTTTTCTCCCTGGCCGGTCAGTTTCTCTGCGTCGATTCCCTTCAGGTCCAGATTGATATCTGCGCCGGAAATCTTGTCAATCTCATCCACATCAACTCCGGAAACTTTCTTGCCCTGTAAAGAATCAATCTTATTCTGGGTGTCGGAGATTTCTTTGTCGATCTTCTCAATCTGATCTTTAAAAGAGATCTCCTCCGTCTGGGTATCTTTCAGTACCTTCTTGGCAGATTCCAGCTGGGCTTTCGCTTCCTTCAGACCGGATATGGTATCCTCGATACCTGTATTACAGTCTTTTGCCGCATCCTTGATCTTTGTCTGAGCGGCATTGATTTCCTCATTTCTGGATGTAATCTTCTCATTTCTGTCCTTGATGACACCGTTGATCTCGTCCTGTTTCGCAGACAACTCTTCTTTTGCCTTCTCCAGCTTGGATGCCTGGCTGCCAATCTCTTTTGCAGCTTCCTGTATTACAGAATTAGCATCATTCTGGGCTTTCGTGTATTTATCAGATGCTCCTGATAGAGTGGAGGATGCAGAGTCCAAAGTTTCTCCTGCCTTCTCCAATGAGCCGGCCAGATTCTTTAATTGTTCACCGGATGTGGCATCCTTCATGGCATTAACGCCCTGAATAACCTGGTCCAGCCCTCCTTCCACAGCGGATACTCCATAGCCAAGGGTTGCACTTTGAGACCCGTCCGGCAGGGTGTAAGCAGGTTCATTCCCTGTTGCAGCTTTCATGACGGAGATCGCCCCGGATACATCGCCCAGTTTCTCCAGTCCGGAGAGCTTGGATGCACCGTCAGACAAGGCTTCTACCCCGGCAAGATATCCCGGATTGTCCTTGCTGCCATCTCCCAGAAGTCCTCCTGTCAGACTGTTCACCCCTTTAACATAGGTCTCAGTGCCTGTCTTTAAGGCAGCAGCACCTTTGGCCAGTTTGGAGGCTCCGGTATCAAGCACCGTCACTCCATTGGTCAGAGCAGGAACCTTCTTATAGAGCTGTCCAACCCCGTTGGTGTATGTTCCCAGTGCCTGGGCCAGGGTTGCTGTTCCGCCGGCGAGCTTATCCATGTTATCTGAAATGATTTTGGACCCATCGTAAGCGGACTTCATGCCATCCGCCAGGTCACCGGTACCGTCAACCAGTTTATCGGTGGCATCCTCCAGCTCATGGATATCATCTTTCATCTCACTGTCATCGATTTCTTTGGTGGACAGATCATTCAGCAGGTCATTGGTCACAGCTGTCATGGTCATATCCAGCTGGAAATTCTCCACATCCGCGGAGATCTCCACATACTCCGGAAGGTCGATATCTACATCCTTCAGGATGCCTTCATCTCCGTTCAGACTCTGCCTCAATCCCGGGACTGCATAGCCGAATACGATAATCTTATCTCCTTCCGTCACAGATCTGCCGTTTTCCACACTGACATTGGAGAACCGTTCCGAGTCAAGGATGGCACCGCTGATCATGGTAAATGGAACATAAACCTCATATTCTTTTCCATCGACCGAAACTTTTCTGGTTTCTTTATTCTCATAATCAAACCGGATGGTTACTTTCCCGCTTTTGCCGGCCAGCTGGTCGGCACTGATCGGTTTCCCGTCCAATGTGTAGGACAGTTTTACATTCACAGGAAGGTCTTTATTGGAATTACCCTGATAGGAGATGGCGTTGCCGCCTGCATCCCAGGTGATGGTCTGGTCCGAACCTTCGGTGTACTGCTCATCACCTTTCAGGTTTTCAATGTCAGTAAGATCCGTTTTATCCTCAATGGAGGCAGCCCCCTCCTTATTGTTCAGCTTGTCATTTACAATGATCTCATCGATCTCTCCGTCACCGTCAGTGATGACATAAACGGTCTCTTCTTTGTCCACGGACTCTGCACCGGTTTCTGACTCTTCTGCGGCATAAGTCTGAACCGTCGTCAAACTACCGGTACAAGTCAGGGACAATATCATGGTTTGTGCCATCAGAACGGAAAATACTTTCTTCCCCAATCTTGTTTTTAACATATTCATCCTCCTATCTCACCTGTCTTGCTTTGTTTTCTTGTTATAAAATCCCAGGTGGTCAGGCAGATCACCTTGTCAAAAATCATAAACATGGCCGGAAGAATAACCAGCACGGAAATCATACTGATGATGGCACCCCTGGAAAGCAAGGTACAGATGGAACCGATCATATCTACTCTGGAGTAGATGGCAACACCAAAGGTAGCAGCAAAGAAACTGAATCCACTGGTGATCACTGAGTGTATACTGCTGCTGTGCGCAATACTCACTGCTTCCTTTTTTCCCACCCCGTTAAGACGCTCTCTCTGATACCGGGTGGTCATCAGGATGGCATAATCCACCGTAGCTCCCAACTGTATGGTCCCAATCACGATCACGGCTACAAATGGAAGCTCCTTGCCCATAAAATACGGGATTGCCATATTTACATTGATGGCAAATTCGATAACTGCCACCAGGATCACCGGGAGAGAAATGGATTTAAATACAATCATAATAATGAGGAAGATAGCTGCTATGGACAGAAAATTTACCTTCTTCAGATCCACGTTGGTGGTGTCCTCCAGGTCCTTCATCATAGGGGCCTCCCCAATGACGATGGCACTGTCATCATAGCCTGTGAGAATACCCTGAATCTGACTGATCTGCTCATCTACTTCCGGCGTTGCCGGGGAATATTCAGAACATATAAAGGCAATCTCATGTTCATCTCCCTGCAGCATCTCCTTAAGGTTATCCGGGATCAGTACATCCGGGATCTCAGGTCCGATGAGGGAATTCAGACCGATGGTCCATTTCACTCCCTTCACCTGATCGATATCTTTATACATGGAGGCCTTGTCCTTGGCTTTGATCTCTTTATCCATCATAATGATATGAATCACATTCATATCAAATGTATCTTCCAGCTTTTTGTTGGCGATGTTGGACTCCAGATCATCCGGCAGAGCGTGGGCGATATTATAATAAACCTGAACATGGTTGTTCCCATAGAGAGCCGGAAAGAGGAAAATCACAAAAATAACGATAAAAACAACATAATATTTTGTGATGATCTTTGACAGTAAACCGGTCTCCCTGATAATTTCTTTATGCCTGGTCTTCTCAATCCATTTATCAAAGACCAGAATCATGGCAGGAAGGATCGTCACACAACAGATCACGCCGATAATGACACCCTTGGACATAACGATTCCCAGATCCTTACCAAGGGCAAATGTCATGACACACAGTGCCAGGAAACCGGCGATGGTGGTCACGGAGCTTCCTATGATAGCCGTAAAGGTGGAGGCGATGGCATGTCCCATGGCGCTCTCCCTATCCTCCGGGAACTCATCCTTAAAATTCTCATAGCTGTTTAGCAAGAAAATGGAATAATCCATGGTCACTCCAAGCTGTAAGACGGCCGTAACTGCCTGAGTTACATAGGATATCTCCCCAAGGAAAAAATTAGTACCCATGTTGTAGACGATGGCCATTCCGATACTTAAGAGAAATATGACCGGAATGAGGAAGTAACGGGTAGCTATGGTTAATACAAGCAGTGACAGTGCTGCAGCTATGACAACATAGATAGGCAGTTCTGACATACACAGATCAGCGATATCTGTTACCACCCCGGTCATGCCGCTGATGTATACCTGTTGATCGGTAATTTTCCGCATCTCCTTCAAGGCTTTCATGGACTCGTCGGAAGAAGTGGTTCCGTCAAAGAGAACCATCATCAAAGTGGCATCTCCCTTAAAAAATGACTCTTTCAGATCCTTGGGCAGCAGTTCCACAGGAATGGAAAGGTCTGCCACGTCCGTATACCAAAGAGTCTTTGATACATGGTCAATCTCCCGATACCTGTCCTCCAGCTTTTGGACATCTTTCATATCCATTCCTTCTACCACAACCATGGCAAAACCGCCGGAACCAAACTCATCCACCATGATATCCTGCCCGGCTACCGTATCTAATGTCTCGGGCAGATAGCTAAGCAGATCATAGTTGACCCTGGTTCTCAGAAATCCAAGTGCTGACGGAATCAGGAGCAGTACAGCGATCAGCATCATAATATACCTATGTCTGGCAATAAATTTACCAACACCAATCATAGAGTTTCCCTCCCTTTCTATCTATTAGATTGTAGTAAAAAAATGAATTTTGGTCAATATTTAATCTGCACAAGATTCCCCGACCTAAAATAATGAATTTTGGTCATTATTTAACCTGCTACAATATTGACTTTTCTCATGGTTTGGGAAATAATAAAATAAGCTTGTAAATATACTAAGAATAAAGAATCAGGCAATATGGAAAAGGAGGTGAATCAGAGATGAGTAAAAAAGTGGAAGAAAATAAATTACAGAAAAGAAACGCCCTGTTTCAATCCTCCTTTGATCTGTTTTTAAACCATGGATTCGGCAAGACCACCATCTCCGACATCGTAAAGAAAGCAGGTTTGGCCAAGGGAACCTTCTACCTCTACTTTAAGGATAAATATGATCTGCGGGATAAATTGATTACCCATATCACCGGTCAGTTATTTGAGGACGCTCATCAGGAGATGATAGAGAATCCTCAGGATGATGATTTTGAATCGACCGTTCTGCGGGTCTGCGATTATTTTATAAAGCGCTTTGAATCCGATCCAAAATTGCTGCGCTTCATCTCGAAAAATCTGAGCTGGGGAATCTTCAAAAATGCTCTCAGCGCCGATGTCCCGGACGAGGACATCCCTTTTTTCAGATACTATAACCAACAGATCAAACAATTCTCGGTACACTGCGAACAACCGGAGCTTATGCTCTTCACGATCATAGAGCTGGTCGGTTCCGTAAGCTACAGCTGTATCTTATACAAGCAGCCCGTCACCATGCAGGAGTACCTGCCCTACCTCCACCGGTCCATCCGGGCCATCCTTGCAGCCTATACTGTAACTGAGCAGGAAGGGAATCTTCCATCTGCTGCAAATACAATAGAGGGATAGATGAATATTGACAATATCATCTATCCCTCTGTTATTTTTTATATTTCTGGGGGAAGCCCCCCTGTCGCTATTGGGTGATAGCCTTGTTGATATAACTGATCAGGGATGCATTTTCATTTCTTACCGCTGCGCCATAATGCTGGCCGGCAAATCTGGCATCCAGGATCTTTGTCGTGTTATCCACATATCCGTTCAGAATACTGACATCCACGGACATCACGTCAATGTTTCCTTTCTTCAGTGCTGTGAACAACTGGTCATAAGATTCGTATTCACAGAAGATCGGGGAAACTTTCACGGAGTTCATGGTCTCAATATAGTTGATAAAGTCTTGTCTGGTAGTAGCATTTCTCGGAACGCCCACATATTTTCCATCCAGGTCGGCGATGGACCTGATGTCACTGTTGCCGAGACTGTTAAGATCCTTGTCTTTTCCACTGTACCGAACCATCAGTCCAACGTAATCCGTGTAATAGCTGTTTGACAAAGTGAATCTCTCGCCACGTTCCGGAGTGATCGTATAAGTGGCGATCATGCAGTCGATATCACCGTTTTCCAGAGTATCTTCACGGTCTGCCACAGTCACACCCTTAATCTCTACCAGGTTCTGTTCTTTTGCCTCATCGGGACTCACATTGAAGATGAGGGCGGCAGTTTTATATGCCAGCTCCACCTCGAGACCTGACCAGCTGTCCGTCTCTTTATCATACAATCCAAGTCCGGGAACATCCATCTTACATCCTACGATCAGACGACCACGATCCCGGATGCTCTTGATGAAATCATCCTCTTCCAGGACGATTTCTTCCCCTCCGGCCTGATCCTGTTTCTCGGCCGGTTTATTCTGGGAACTACCCGTTCCGGTGGAACCACAGCCGCCAAGCATGAAGACAGAGCCCATGAGGATGGTCATAAGAACCGCTAATCTTCTCTTGATCATATCTTCTTCCTTTCTCATTACTTATGGTTTTCAAAAAAACCATACCATGACCTGTGTACTGTCTCCGATTATTCCCCGGCAGCATCCGTGCGATAGAAGACTTCTTTGTCCAGATCTCCGTTCTGGGCAGCAACGATCGTGGTACAAACCGCATCACCGGTGATATTAACCGCAGTACGGAGCATATCAAGGATACGGTCGATACCCATGATCAGACCGATGGCCTCAACCGGAATACCTACGGAGGTGAATACCATGGAAAGAGTTACCAGTCCTACGGACGGGATACCTGCTGTACCGATGGAAGCCAGAGTAGCGGTGGCAATAACGGTAAGATAACCCTTCAGTCCCAGATGCATACCATAAGCCTGGGCAGCAAATACAACGGCACAACCCTGCATGATGGAGGTACCATCCATGTTGATGGTAGCACCAAGGGGGATCGTGAAAGACGCAATCTTTCTGGATACACCAATCTTCTCATCCAAAGTTTCGATGTTCATAGGAATCGTGGCATTGGATGTGGATGTGGAGAAAGCGAAAGCCATAACCGGGAAGAACTTCCTGAGGAAGACCATGGGGTTGAGCCTGGTAAATACGATAAGCAATACCATATAAACCACGAAGCATTGCAGGGCCAGGCCGATGACCACACTTCCCATGTATTTCAACAACGGCAGGAAGGCATTGAATCCTAAGTTGGAGAAAGTCCTGGCGATCATACAGAATACACCGATCGGGGCAAGATTCATAACCAGGAGGGTCATCTCCATCATAAGGTCATTCAACTGGTTGACAAAGTTGGAGATCAGATTGGCTCTGTCGCCCATCTTAGCAAGCAGAATACCGACAATCAACGCAAAGAGGATAATCTGCAGCATGGTGCCGTCAGCCAGAGACTTGATGGGGTTCTCCGGAATAATGTTAAGGATGGTATCCGCAGCGGAAGTTGCCTCTGCTGTGGTTACTTCCGAAGCTTCGATGGAAGCCATATCAAGACCGATACCCGGCCTGATGATGGTCGCTACCGTGATGGCAACCGTTACGGCAAGAGCGGTGGTGCAAAGATAAAATACGATAGTCTTTCCACCCACTTTACCAAGGGCTTTGGTATCTCCGATGGCGGAGGCTCCGCAAACCAGAGAACAGAATACCAACGGTACAACGAGCATCTTCATCAATCGGATAAAACCATTACCGATGACATAGAAGATACCTTCCACAAAAATGGTATCTCTCACATAGCCATGTGGGATTGCCAGGTTAAATATGACACCTACAACGAGACCCACGAGCAGACCGATAAAAATCTTCGTGGTCAGTCCTAATTTCTTTTTCTCCTTACCTCCCATATATTATCCCTCCTTCTTCATTCCTTTAATGTAGTTCTCCAGGTCGATATGCCATTCCGGCATCTGATAGACACCTGTTATCTTCATCATCAGGTTCTCCAGAAGGGTAGATACTATGGCGCTCCCCGCACCTGAGGTGGCCTTGGCCAGAGAAGGATCATAGCCGGCCATGGTCAGAATCGTATTGGCCAGCTGATAACGGGTGCACAGGCCCTCACTGGCAACATGGTAGATACCATACTCCTCTTCAGGGATCATTTTAATGATGAAACCAACGATACGATTCATGTAAGTGGGGGAACTGATTCTGTCGATGGCTGCATCGAAGCTCTCCCCTTTCTCCGCCTTGGAAAGAACATAGGATACATAATCCTCCGAGTCTTCCCCATATACCCAGGAGCTGCGGATGATCAGGTGCTTCGGATTCAGCTCCTTAACGAAGTTCTCTCCGGCATATTTTGACTGCCCGTAAATCGTCTTAGGAGTCGGGATGTCAAACTCATTCTTGGGATAATTATTCTCCCCGGAAAAAACATCGTCCGTGGAAAGATGTATGATCTTTGCATTGTTGCTGGCGGAGACGGCAGCGAGGTTCCTGGCGCCGATGGCATTTACTTTAAAGGCCTCCACCTTATTCTTCTCGCAGTAATCCGCATTGGATATGCTGGCACAGTTCACAATCACATTCGGTCTGTAGATCATGAAGGCCTGCTCAATCGCATCCAGGTTTGCGATATCAACTTCTCTGCCGGTGGCGATCACTTTAAAATCTGTATCTTTCTTCAGTGCTTTCGTAAGAGCCCTTCCAACCCTGCCGGAGGCACCTACAACCCAAACAGTAGTTTTTAACATTTTTCTCCTCCTTCTGATAAAATGAATTTTTGCTGACTCGTTCATTATTAGTGAGTAATATTATAACATAAAACGAGGGTTCTCTCAACATAGTTCATAATAATAATTCTGTTTTCTGCATATTTATTATATAAAATTACCCAAATGACAGAAAGAAAACTGTAAAAACATATTCACAACTATGTTAGGACTCCAGGTAGGAAATCGTGTTATATTATCAGTGGAATAATTATGAGAATAAAAAACAAGAGGTGTAACTGTATTGAAATATTCCATGATGAGGTATATCGAAGAATACAAAAACAAATCCTTCCATGAGTATCACTTTAACCCGGTGGATGCCCTGTTATTGAGCCAGCTGGCCTATCCCAAGATGGAGAAGATCGTACCCGGATTCCGGGCGGACCATTACCCCACCCTGAAAGAGATCCATGAGGATCCGAACTATGAAGCTCTTTTTACCGACCCGGTTTATGGGCAGATGTACCGTGAGATCTTTGAAGAAATCTATGACAGTGTCCGGTATAGCGATATCCGGGCTTCCTTTTTTATGAAAGTATCCCGCAGGGATCAGGATTGTAACTTTGCCGCCATCACCTTTCAGAAAGGTGAACACTGCTTTGTGGCCTTCCGGGGGACCGACGGCAAGATCAACGCCTGGAAGGAAGACTTTAACCTTGCCTGTGAGAAGGTGATCCCCTCCCAGAACCTGGCACTTAGCTACCTCAAGGGAGCAGCCAGAAAAACCCGGGGTAAACTCATCCTGTCAGGGCATTCCAAGGGTGGTAACATCGCCTTGTATGCCGCCTCCAAAGCTCCCCCTCGCATCCAGGAACGCATCCAGAGAATCTTCAGTTTTGACGGAGTCGGTTTCCCAAGGAGTTTTTACCGCAAAAAAGGCTTTCAGAGAATCGCGGACCGGATCTATAAAGTAATACCCAGAGAATCCACTGTGGGTTTGCTTTTCTCTGACCACCGGAATCCCCGTATCGTAAAGAGTTACAAACACGGTCTGGTACAGCACGATCTCATGAACTGGAAGATCAAGGACGGGCGTTTCCAGTACTGCCGGAACCTGAAGAAATCCAGCAGGAACCTGGGGAACCGTCTGAACCGATGGATCGATTCTCTGACACAGAATGAGATCCGGGATTATATCAACTGTCTCTACAAGCTGATCGGCGGATATGAAAAGACCATGGTATATGAATTAAAGCCAACGGAGATCTTATCAAGGTTTCACGATTTCATCCGCCATGGAGACGACGTGGAAAAGAAGCAGTTCCTGCGGGTATCCGCCAAGATATTGACCTGTTGAGTACCCTTAAATGAATGAAATAAAAAAGTGCCGGATTCATGACTTCATTACAGATCATGAATCCGGCATTTTTCTTATATTTTTTTTATTAATCCAGTTTAAGATCGTCTTCCTGGATCCAGCCCATCCTTCTTTCCACCTCACAGAAGATAGTGGATAAAACTGCCGGAAGAATAAAGGAGATCAGGATCAGGCCTAGCCAGTCAAATCCGGTGATGGCCGCCTTAGTCCCGGCTTCAATATCGTTAAGCCAACCTGTATATACACCAATCTGTCCCACCAGACCACAGGTTCCCATACCGGATGATACCGGAGTTCCGTTCATGGTCATCTTGAAGATGCAGGTGGCAATAGGACCGGTGATGGCAGAAGTCAGGATCGGAGGAATCCAGGTCCTGGGATTCTTAACGATATTCGGCATCTGCAGCATGGAAGTTCCGATTCCCTGGGATACCAGGCCGCCCACTCCGTTTTCCCGGAAAGACATGAAAGCGAATCCTACCATCTGAGCACAGCAACCTGCAACGGCTGCTCCTCCCGCAAGACCGGTAAGTCCCAGAGAGGCACAGATCGCTGCGGAAGAGATGGGCAGGGTAAGAGCGATACCCACCACCACAGATACGATGATTCCCATGAGGAAGGGTTGTAATTCCGTGGCCCACATAATAACTTTGCCCACATAGGCTGCTGCTGCCCCGATGGGTTTGGCAATCAGATAGGCAAGTCCCACACCCACCAGGATAGTGACGATGGGAGTGACAAGGATATCAATTTTTGTCTCCTTAGATACCGCTTTTCCGAATTCCGATGCCACTATGGCGACGATCAGGACGGCCAGAGGTCCTCCTGCCCCTCCAAGCATGTTGGTGGCAAAACCAACAGGAATCAGGGAAAACAGCACCAATGGTGATGCATGCAAGGCATAACCTATAGCGGCAGCCATAGCAGGGCCCACCATGGCGGAAGCAAAGCCTCCTATGGTGTAGGATACCGCATCATTCTGGTAGATGGGTGCCGTCAGAAATCCAATGTGGAACTGGCTTCCCAGTGTGTTGAGAATCGTTCCGATCAACAGGGTACAGAAGAGACCCTGGGCCATGGCTCCAAGGGCATCAATTCCATAACGTCTTGCCGATATCTCGATATCTTTTTTCTTTAAAAATGCTTTCAAATTAGCCATAATACTCTCCTCTGGATGAAAAACCGGCCTGAAATCAGCCCAACTTCTCTCCGTTTATAATCTCAAATTCAACTTTCGCATTATATTTTTTCTTCAGGTCACCAATCAGTGCAAAATGAGGCTGGCCGGTATGGACTTTCTGGTCCTCCCTGGTCTCCCACTGTTCCAGGAGAAACAGTTCCGTGTCATTATCACAAGGATAATAATATCGATAACGGATGCATCCTTTTTCTTCCTCACAGAGTATCTGGATCCTGTTTTCCTCCAGTTCCTGATAGAATCCGTCTCTGTCTTCCTTCGAATTGCAATGATAGCTTACACAGATCTGATACATTTTTACTCCTCCTATGATAATGATCTTTCAGATTCGGCTATAATTCTTCGGCTCGTAGATTACCGGGCCTTCCAGACTCTCGATCAGGTATCCTTTCACCCGGAGACTCTCTTCGATCTCATCGAGAATCTTCTCTGACCTGGCTTCCACCGTGTGAAAGTGATATCCGTTGGTTATGTTCATCAGGGGGGTGGATACTCCTTCTTCCATATCACGCAGAAAATATCCTACATCCCGGACGGAACTGATACCTAATGGCTTTCGTATGGTTCCATAGATTCTGTGATCCACATAGACATCCAGGATATGGCCTCCCAGTTCTACGATGGTCATCAGTTCGTCTTCGGTCTGATCATCTGTATGAAGAACTTTGAACACCCTTCGGCATTTATCTGCACGAAGCATGATATAGCCCTTGCTGGTGGCCATAAGATCGGGATACTCACTGCGAAGAATAGCGATATCCGTGACGATCACCTGCCGGCTGACCTGGAATTCCTTCGCCAGATAGCTGCCGGACAATGGCTCCTTGCTTTCTTCCAACAACTCCAGTATACGGTTTCTGCGTTCTTGTGTTCTCAGCTTGCCCAACTTATCACCTCCTCTGTCAGTCACTACCATATCACAAAACGTCCAACCTGACAAGACACCTGTTAAAATATTTTTTTCATCCGTTTTACCATATACATTTAAGCAAAAAAAGAGAGCTATGAAATGAATCATAGCTCTATCGTATCGTGTTACTGATCCTTCAGAA